>CAUDRD010000274.1 GCA_958451705.1 uncultured Oscillospiraceae bacterium | reverse complement strand
TACGAAAAGCAGCTTGCAGACGATCAGAAAAAGCTTGATGCTGCAAGAGAAGAATACAACAAAAAATATGCCGAATATCAGGAGGCATATGCAGATTATCAGAAATACTTAGATGCTCAGTCTGATCTCACTGCCGCTGAAGTTGAACTTAAAGAGGCAGAAAGACAGCTTAATTCTGCCGGAGTTGACATTCAGCTTGGTGAGCTTGAGCTTTCAATGAGCCAGAAACAGCTTCAGAGCCAAATCCAGCTTGCTGAAACACAGCTTGCTGCTGCACAGTCCGCTGCTGAAACTGCCGACGAAAAATTTGAAAAGGAAAAATCAGACGCTGAGGCGGAGCTTTCAAAAGCAAAAATGGATCTTAAAGAGGCAAAGGATCTTCTTGCAAGCCTCGACACCGCAGAATGGATGATTCAGGACAGAGACGATCAGCCCGGATACACCGGATACGGCCAGACTGCAGACAGAATGGCTGCCTTTGCCCAGGTTTTCCCGATTTTCTTCTTCCTTGTTGCAGCCCTTGTTTGCCTTACCACCATGACGAGAATGGTTGAAGAAGAGCGTACACAGCTTGGTACACTTAAAGCTCTCGGTTATTCCAGCGGCGCAATTGCAGGAAAATATCTGATTTACTCAATAACAGCAAGCCTTGTTGGTTCCGTAATCGGATTGCTCCTCGGCTTCTACATATTCCCGAAAGCCATCTTTGCCGCTTACGGCATTATGTATGAGCTTCCTCCCTGCGTAATCAGATTTAAGTGGTCTTACGCCGTTATTGGTACAATTATTTCACTGTTTGCAACAACAGCGGCTTCCTTCATAGCCTGCCGCAAAGAGCTTAAAGAAAATCCCGCAAGACTTATGAGACCCAAAGCTCCCAAAAAGGGCAAGAGAATCTTACTCGAAAAGATCGGTTTCATCTGGTCACGCCTTAACTTTACATCTAAAGTTACCGCCCGTAACCTTTTCAGAAACAAGAAAAGATTTATCACTACTCTCATAGGCGTTGCAGGATGCACAGCCCTCCTCCTTACAGGCTTCGGACTGGGTGACTCCATTACTGCGATTATGAACAATCAGTTCGGTGATAACGGTATTTGCAATTACGATGTACAGATTGTTTTGAGCGAAAGACATTCTCTTTCGGAGGGTCGTCCCGAAGTTATGGAGGAAATTGAAAGCCGCTCCGAAATTAAGAAGTCAATGATGACTCAGATGGAGGTTATCGACGGCACATCTGACCGTACAGACGATGTTCTCGAAATCAACCTTCTTGTACCGGAAAACGCCGCTTCCCTTTCAGAGTTTGTAAAGCTCAATAACAGACAGACAGGCGAAAAAGTAACACTTAACGACGACGGTGTTATCATCACAGAGAAATTCGCTAATCAGACTAAAACGGAGGTTGGCGATAATATCACAATTATCGCATCGGACGGCAAAAAGGTATCCGTTCCCGTTTCGGGAATAGTTGAAAACTATACCTTCCACTATGTCTATATGTCACCTGCTATGTACGAAAAGACCTTCGGCACCGAACCCTCATTCAACTATGTTACCGCTATACTCAGCGATAACGTAAACGCAGCTCAGAAAGAAACTCTTGCAACTGAGCTTATGAAGGTAAACGGTATCGACGCCGTTGCTTACACAACCCAGACAATTGATACCTTCGATCAGATTATCAATAGTCTTAATTTGGTTGTCGCTATATTCATCATAGCTGCCGGTGCTCTTTCATTTGTTGTTCTTTACAACCTTTCCAACATTAACCTTAATGAACGAGTGCGAGAGGTTGCGACTATTAAAGTTCTCGGCTTCCGTGATAACGAGGTAAGCACATACATCGTCCGTGAGAATATTATACTGACGATTATAGGTACCGTTTTGGGACTTATTCTCGGCGTATTCTTACACAGCTATGTTGTCACCGTCGCTGAGGTTGACGTTGTAATGTTCGGCCGCAGCATTGAACCGCTGAGCTTTGTATATGCGGCATTGCTTTCACTTGTATTCGCAGCAATAGTTAACTTTATAATGCACTTTAAGCTTAAAAAGGTTAATATGGTTGAATCACTTAAAGCGGTTGAATAAAATTTAATCTCCATGCATCTAATTCCCCTGTTTGGATTTTAATTCAGACAGGGGAATTTTTCAGTTTTAGGAAAGCTGAGTTTGCTATTAGCACGACACAAATCTCACTGCACAAGCAGTTATTAGGCTATGATTTACGATAAAACGCACAGTCTAAGCCTGTACTTTGATAAAGGAAAAAGAGAAAAATTTCAAATAAGACTTCTTATTAAAACTTGAGTAAATGTAAACATTTCCATGTTTGTTCGTACTTTTTTCCGTATCGACAAAAGAAAAATAAAAAACATTGATTAAATTCCTGCTTCTTACCCGCACTTTGATAAAGGAAAAGGTTTTGCCACTCATGCCGTGGCGGGCACATACTTTTGTCCGAAGCGACAAAAGTAAGCAAAAACGCTTTTCGCTTGCCA
>CAUDRD010000273.1 GCA_958451705.1 uncultured Oscillospiraceae bacterium | reverse complement strand
GCAGATATGATGGTCATGGAATTTGCAGGACTGCCTGCGGAAGAATGTGAAATTGAGATTATCGGTCTTTGTACTGATATCTGCGTGGTTTCTAATGCGCTGATTTTAAAGGCAAGACTACCTGAGGTGAAAATCAGCGTAGATGCATCCTGCTGTGCAGGGGTAAGACCCGAAAGCCATGCGGCGGCATTGCAGACCATGCAGATGTGTCAGATTCATGTGCGGTAAAAAGCACCTTTTTGCAGAAAGAGAATCTTTTTTATAGGAATTTTCTTTTTTAATCCTTTAAAAATATGTGTTAATTGCTGCAGCAACGATGAAGAATTTGATTATACCTGCGCTGTTGCAATGATAATGTTTTATTATAAGCTAAAAGATGATATCAATGATAACGGCTTTTTTAAAAAGCTTTTATCATGTTTTTTATATCCTTTTGGAGCATATGTTCATAACAAGGCTAAAAAAAGATATCCTGATGCTGAACTGATAGTTAAAGAGGCTATCGAAAATCAGCAAAGGGTAGAAGCTAAAAAAACACAGAGCATTGACGAAGCGGCGCATCCAACGTCGGAAGCCATGTCAAAGCTTTTATCATACGGCTTTGATGGCGATACAAAAACAATTCTCGAAAGAATCGGATATTGTGTAGGAAGATGGGTCTATATAAGCGATGCTCTTGATGATTTTGAGAAGGACTGTAAAAGCGGCAGCTATAACACTTTTGCGGTAAGAAGCGGATATCGTTATGATAATAAAGAATGGAATAATAATATATATAATACTGCTAAGGGGCTGCTTAACCAATCGGCTGATGAGGCATATATCGCATACGAACTGCTTGATTGCGAAAATTTTAAACCGATAATAGAAAATATATTAGACTGCGGAATGAGTACTTGTACTCAGAAAATATTAGAACGTAAGGTTGTGAAACAATGAAAAATCCATACAGTGTTTTAAATATTTCTGAAGATGCCACAGATGAAGAGGTAAAAGAAGCTTATAGAAATCTTGCGCGAAAATATCAGTCCGACAGTTATTCGTCAGGCCCTCTTGCAGAAATCGCAGCAAAAAAGATGCGTGAGCTTGATGAGGCTTATGATGCTATAATTTTAAGCCGAAGATCCTCGGGTGCCGGAAACTCCGGAAATGCCGGCCATAGCAGAAATACTAACAGAGCAACGGGATATGGGCAATATAATAATTCGTCGTCCTTTTCTGATATTAGGGCTAAAATTGCTGCCAACCGTATAGACGATGCCGAAACTCTCCTTGATGGAGTACCTAAGTCTATGCGAAACGCAGAGTGGTATTTCTTAAAAGGTACAGTTCAGTATAGAAGAGGGTGGTTTGAAGAAGCCCAGAAAAACTATGCAACTGCATGCAGCATGGATCCGGAAAATGGAGAATATAAAGCTGCTTTCAATAATGTTACTAATCCTAGGCAAGGTGGGTATAGAACGAGGCAGACAAACAGCGGTTGTTCAGCATGTGATATTTGCTCAAGTCTTATTTGTGCAGACTGCTGTTGTGAATGTTTCGGAGGCGATTTAATTCCTTGCTGCTGATAGGAGGAGGGCAAATTTGAAGAGGCAGAGTACAAAAGTTGCGTTGTGCGGAATAATTTCTTCGGTTTCAGTGGTGCTAATGTTTATGACCGGATTAGTTCCGTTTTTAACATATACGCTTCCTGCGGTTTCGGGAGCACTTTTAGCTATTATTGTTATTGAGATTAATAAGAAATGGGCAACGGGGGCTTATATTGCCATAAGTTTGCTTTCTTTGCTTATTGTGGCCGATAAAGAGGCTGCAATGTTTTTCGTTGCTTTTTTTGGTTACTATCCAATAATTAAAGAAGTAATTGAAAATAAATTACCTAAAGTTTTAGAGTGGGCTGTAAAATTGCTGCTGTTTAATGTTGCAGCTATTATTGCATATGCTGTTATAATATATGTTTTTGGAATTCCTTTTGATGAAATGGAAAAATACGGCAAATACTCTGTATTAATACTTTTGGCCATGGGAAACGTTATTTTTATTTTATATGATTACTGTATGACTTCTTTAATTACTTTGTATTATCAAAGATGGCAGAAAAGTTTTCATAATTTGTTTAAATGAGTACAATTCTGAAAGGGAAGTGTACTATTAAATTGTAATGGCACCTTGAGGGTTGGTGTTGTGATGAGGTTAAAAAAGAGCATTAGTTTTATATTTATTATTATGGTTTTGCTTTGTTTGGGCAAAACTTCTTTGATTCTTTCTGCTGCCGAAAACAGCGGTTATGTTGTTCTCATAGACAATGAAAACTTACCCATTTCATTTGCTGGAGTTGATTATTCATTAAGCGATGATTTGAAAAATCTTTCTATTAAATTTCAGGTTATGGACACTCATGCCTATAAGGGACAGCAGTCAATACATTTTTCCCTTATCTGCGGCGACAGAAAAGATGAAATATTTATTGATTTCGACTCTATTACTCGCACTGATCCATCTTTTTTCTCATTAAAAAATACCGTAAATCAAATAGATGTATTTAACAGTCAC
>CAUDRD010000272.1 GCA_958451705.1 uncultured Oscillospiraceae bacterium | reverse complement strand
TAAAAACAGTCCACCGGACTGTTTTCTTCACGCTGCTCACCCTCTCAGGGTTCGAATCCCTCTCTTACTGAAAAAGCCGACGGGGCATCTGCCCCATCGGCTTTTTTGGCCCGCCCGGAGGGATTCGAACCCCCGATCTTCAGAATCGGAATCTGCTGCGTTATCCAGCTGCGCCACGAGCGGTTATATTTTCTTTTCAGCGTATTGTTTATAATACCATATTCCTCTTTGTTTTTCAATAAAAACAGGGAGAGTTTTGTCTCTGAAAACTCCCCCTTATCCGACTTTATCCGCAGACGATTTTTAAAATGTCCTCAGCTTTTTCCGCAAGAAAATCAGCTCCACAGGAAATAAGCAGCTCCCTGTCTCTGAATCCCCAGGTTACTCCTATGCTCTTTATCCCTGCGTTTTTTGCCGTTTCTATATCCACGTCGGAATCTCCGGCATAAATTGCCTCTTCCTTTTTAACACCAAGCTCATCTATAGCTGCAAGAACGCTGTCGGGAGCCGGCTTCTTTCTCACTCCCGCTCTCTCACCTACTGCCACCTGAGTGTATTCTCCGAATATTTCTTTGCAAAGGCTCTTTACCGCTCCGTCAAATTTATTTGAAACAACGCCTACTTTTACTTTCTTTTCTTTAAGAGCCTTCAAAAGCTCCTCTATGCCATCATACGGTGCCGTTTTATTTCTCATATTCTTTGCGTAGCACTCTTTAAACTGAGCCTCTATTCTGTCGTAAAACTCCGTGCTTTCACCAGGCAGAGAACGCTCTACAAGCTTTCTCACTCCGTTGCCCACAAAACGTCTTGTTTCATCCTGAGTCTGCTCTTTATATCCATTTTTTACAAGCACCTTGTTCATACTCTCGTTTAAATCTGCAAGTGTATTGAGCAGTGTGCCATCCAAATCAAATAATATGGCTTTATACATCTATATCCCCCTTTTCCGACTTCTATTATATCTCATTTGTCAATATATCAATAAAATTTTTGTAGAAATAGACAGCTTAGGGTGATATAATATCATTTGCCTAAAATAAATTCAAACGGAGTTTTTCTAATGGATAACACACAGATTCAGAACAGCTTTAAAAAGGGGCTGAAGGACGGCTTACCCATTGGCTTAGGTTATTTTTCCGTCTCATTCACCTTCGGCATGATGGCCGTATCGTTAGGTATACCAGTTTGGGCAGCCGTGCTTATCTCAATGACAAACCTTACCTCAGCGGGACAGTTCGCCGGTCTTTCAATTATATCCGGAGCCGGTTCTCTTGTTGAAATGGCTATGACACAGCTTGTAATTAACGCAAGGTACTCCCTTATGTCCCTTACTCTTTCGCAAAAATTGGAAAAACGCTTTTCTGTTCCAAAGCGTTTAATTGCAGCATTCAGCAACACCGATGAAATTTTTGCAGTTGCGGTAAACCAGGGAAAAGAAATAGGGGCAAAATATTATTGCGGACTTTCCGTTATCCCCTATGCAGGCTGGACCTTGGGAACTCTTTTCGGAGCTGTAGCAGGAGGCTTCCTCCCAGAAGTTGTAAACGACGCTTTAGGTCTTGCAATATATGCCATGTTTATTGCCATCATAATTCCCCCCGCAAAGAAAAGCGCACCCATAAGGCTTGTAATTCTCGCCGCTGTAATTTTAAGCTGTCTTTTCTATTTTGTGCCTTTACTTAAAAACGTTTCAAGCGGATTTTCTATTATCATATGCGCCGTTGCGGCAAGTATCATCGCCGCCGTTGTAAATCCCGTAAACGATGACGAAACAGAAAAGGAGGCCAATGAATAATGACTACCTCCTCACTTTTAATTTACATAGCCGTTATGGCAGGGGTCACATATCTTATAAGAGCAATTCCCCTTGCTGTTTTCAGAAAGAAAATCAAAAGCCGATTTATAAAATCGTTCCTCTATTACATTCCCTATGCTGTACTTGCTGCAATGACATTCCCGGCAATATTCTTTGGCGCCGGAGAAGGTACATCGGCAATAATAAGCGCCTGTTTAGGGGTTGTTATTGCGCTGATACTTGCGATGCTGGAAAAGAGCCTGCTTACCGTTGCGCTTTGCTCCTGTGCGGGAGTGCTCATTTTAAGGCTTATTCTTGATAATTTTGTATTCTGATAAATTTACTACACACAAAAACCCGGTTGCCGCTGAAAAGCGAAAACCGGGTTTATTTTTATAATGGACTTTTAATTAAAATGCGAAAGTCTTTACAAGGAAATATGCGATAACTACTATACCGAGAACTATGCGGTAATATCCGAACACTTTGAAATCGTGCTTCTTTACAAAGTTTACAAGGAACTTAATAGCAAAGAGAGATACAACAAAGGCCACAACCATACCGAGAATAAGGGTTACCCACTCATTTGAAGTAAAGAGTGCGAGACCTGCTTCGCTCTGCTCAATAGCATATTTGCCTATTTTGAGAACGCTGGCTCCGAGCATAACGGGAACGGCAAGGAAGAAAGAGAACTCAGCGGCAACAGCTCTTGAGCAGCCCAGGAATACAGCGCCGAGGATTGTTGAACCTGAACGGG
>CAUDRD010000271.1 GCA_958451705.1 uncultured Oscillospiraceae bacterium | reverse complement strand
ATCCTGCTCCCGATGCATTCCCGGTGGATGCAGTCCGTGAGATAACTGCGGACATTATGGCAAATGACCCCATAACCGCTCTTCAGTACGGCGTTACTGAGGGATATGAGCCTCTCAAAAAGACAATTACTGCCTATATGAAGAAAAAGCACAATATCGGCAGAGATTTTGACAGCATCATTATTACTTCCGGTGCCCAGCAGATTATGGATCTTACCACAAAGATACTTGTAAACGAGGGAGATACGATTATCTGTGAAGCTCCGTCCTTTATCGGTTCCCTTAACTGCTTCAGATCTTATAACGCAAAGCTTGCAGGTGTTCCCGTTGAAGCGGATGGAATGGATACCGAAAAGCTTGAAGAGGTACTTAAAACTGAGAAAAACGCAAAATTCATCTATACAATTCCCAACTTCCAGAACCCGTCGGGAGCTACAATGTCCCTTGAGAAGAGAAAGGAAGTTTACCGCCTTGCCAAAAAGTACGGCGTGCTTATCCTTGAGGACAACCCCTACGGAGATTTAAGAGTCAGCGGCGAATATGTTCCTCCCATCAAGAGCTTTGATGAGGACGGCATAGTAATTTATGCAGGCTCATTTTCTAAGATTCTTTCTCCCGGTATGCGTGTAGGTTACGTTATCGCTCCCGCACAGCTTATTGCAAAGATGACTGTCGGCAAGCAGACAAGCGATGTCCACACTACAATGCTTTGCCAGATGATCGTTGAACGCTGGATGAACAACTACGACTTTGAGGGACACATTGAGAAAATCTGCGGCATTTACAGAAAGAAGCTTGACCTTATGTGCTCACTTCTTGACAGTGAGCTTGGCGATTTTGTCACATACCATAAGCCCGAAGGCGGACTTTTCATTTGGTGCAAGCTGCCCGAAAAGGTTGATATGATTGATTTCTGCCGCAAGGCAGTTGAGCAGAAGGTGGCAGTTGTGCCCGGTTCTGCATTCATGGTTGACGAAAGTGCAAAGACAGACTGCTTCCGTATAAACTTCTCAACACCCACTGATGAAAAAATCGTCGAGGGTATGAAGCTTCTTTCAAAGGCAGCCGATTTTTACAGATAAGGGAGAGGGAAAAAGTGGAAAATAACGTACAGCCCAAAGAGCGGGTTTTAAGCGCAATTCAGCCTACAGGTATGCCTACTCTCGGCAATTACCTGGGAGCACTTAAAAACTGGAAAAGTATGAGCGAGGATTACGACTGCCTTTTCGGCGTCGCAGACCTCCATTCAATAACTGTCAGAACAACTCCTGCCGATTTAAGACGCAGAACAATTGAGATGTATGCAATGCTCATGGCAATCGGCCTTGATCCGGAGAAAAATATTCTCTTTGTTCAGAGCCATGTGCCGGCACATTCACAGCTTGGCTGGATTCTCAACTGCTACACCCAGTTCGGTGAGGCTTCGAGAATGACTCAGTTTAAGGATAAATCCGCAAAGCACGCCGATAACGTAAACGTGGGACTTTTCGCATATCCCACCCTTATGGCGGCGGATATTCTTCTCTATCAGACTGACTATGTGCCCATTGGAGAGGATCAGAAGCAGCACCTTGAGCTTGCGAGAAATGTGGCGGAGAGATTTAACGGTCTTTACAGCGAGACATTTAAATTTCCCAAGCCCTTTATCGGCAAGGTGGGGGCAAGAATTAAGTCCCTTCAGGAGCCGGAAAAGAAGATGAGTAAATCCGATACCAACGCAAAGGGATATATTTCTCTTGCGGATTCCTCCGATGTTATCGCAAAGAAAATTAAGTCAGCCGTTACTGATTCCGAGGGCTGCGTCCGCTTTGCCGAGGGCAAGGACGGCATAAACAACCTTATGGGAATTTACTCCTGCTGCACAGGCAAGACTTTTGAGGAAATTGAAGCCGAGTTTGCAGGCAAAGGCTACGGCGATTTTAAGGGAGCCGTAGCAGAGGCTGTTGTGGAGGAGCTTCGTCCCGTTCAGGAAGAATTCGCACGTCTTATGGGAGATAAGGCATATCTTGAAAAGTGTGCTAAAGAGGGCGCCGAAAAGGCAAGCCGCATAGCTTATAAAACTCTTTCAAAGGTAATGCGCAAAGTCGGTTTCTGGCAGGCAGGCTAAGCCTGCACGTAAGTCGCACACCGGTTTGCAGAAATAGACAACTATAACTGCCTGCGACGGAAACGATCGCTTTCAATTCGCACACTAACTCACAGAAGAAACAAACTATATCCGCCTGCGTTTAGGTTTTTCTGAACACAGGCGGTTTGTTTTTTAATATCTGTATCGCAAATTTTGGTAGGGTGATGAGAAATCAAAGATAAGAAACCAAAGAATACCCTAAAGCCTACCTTTCGATAGCCGCCCACGTCGCCAGCAGCGTAACGCTGCACCCAATCCGCACACAACTAGACAGCAAGAAATAGATATAAGTGCCTGCGTGGCAGTTTAAGTAAACTAAAGAAAAAGTAGATAAAACCAAAGAACTACACAAACATACTTCCTGACAGTCGCACACGTCGGCAAGGGAAAAGATATGGAAAGTAGTAAAGCGTTTACACGTTGATGGT
>CAUDRD010000270.1 GCA_958451705.1 uncultured Oscillospiraceae bacterium | reverse complement strand
AGCACCTATGCGGGTGTTGCAAAGTTTTCCGCCGAAGAAGCTATTGAGAGAGGTCTAGAATATCTCAAAAGCCACGGCATAAATAATATGAAAGAAAGTTATTATTCAATAAACGACGGAATATGTACCATAAATTACGCCTATGTCCAAAACGGAGCCATCTGCTATCCCGACCTTATAAAGATAAGTGTTGCAATGGATACTGGAAAGGTGATTTCCTTTGATGCAAGAGGATATCTTGTAAATCATTTTGCAAGAACTGATGTAAACCCTGTTTTGACATCCGAAAATGCGAAAAAATCTTTAAGTCCGTATTTAACCGTTAAAGATGTAAAGACAGCCATTATTCCCACCGACTCGGGAAATGAAGTTCTCTGCTATGAGTTTTGGTGCGAGGGTAAAGGTAACGAAGAGCTCCTTGTATATGTAAACGCATCAACAGGAGAAGAGGAAAATATTTTCTTCCTTCTCTACAGCGACAACGGGATACTTGTAAGATAGAGTTTAAGTGTAAAATAAAACAGGAAAAATAAAAAAGACCTCCGCACACAGATTCTCGCCTAAAAGCCGGAAACCTGTGTGCGGAGGCATTCTTCGGATTTCAGCAAAACCAATCCTCGGCAACCTCGCCGAAATTGCTGGGGAGAACATTGTTTCGTGCCGCAGCTTCCAAAAATTCCAAAGCAGCTTCTTTGCTGTCAGTCAAGCCGAAACAAAAAGCTTTATTCTCTCCAATTGTACTATGACTGATAACTCCGACGCCAAAACGCTGCTGTGAAACACCGGAAATCAAAAGGTAATAAGACAAATTCCAGTTTCGGAAAGAAGCTGTATGATGTCGTTCGAGCTTCAATCAAATTTTCCTCCTCGCCCTGTCAGACGGTATCCCTACGTCTCGGAGCGAAAACAACATTACATGGTCAATTATACCTTTTTGGTAATTTTTGTCAAGAAAAACATTTAAAAAATTTTACATTACTTTAAACTGTGTATTGACAAAAATATACTGTAAACATTAAAATAGCTTTGGAATGGGCAAAACTTTTTCATCCGAATTAGGTTTTTGCTCTTTTTTCGTTAAATTACTGCAAGGATTAATTTTTACTTTAGCGGTACTAATTTATGTCAGGAGGATTTGAATTTGGGAAGATATACTAAAGAGGATATACTCAGATTAGCTAAAGAGAACGACGTTGCTTTTGTAAGGCTTCAGTTTACCGATATTCTTGGAACACTCAAGAATGTTGCAATTACCGTAAGCCAGCTTGAAAGAGCTCTTGACAATAAATGTATGGTTGACGGCTCTTCAATTGAAGGTTTTGTGCGTATAGAAGAGTCAGATATGTATCTCTATCCTGACTATGATTCCTTTGAGATTTTTCCGTGGGACTCAAAGCACGGCAAAATTGCAAGACTCATATGCGATGTCCATCTTGCCGACGGTACACCCTTCAGCGGAGATCCGAGAAACGTTCTTAAAAGAGCTATTGCAAAGGCGGAAAAAATGGGATATACATTTAAGGTTGGTCCCGAGTGTGAATTTTTCCTTTTCCAGACCGATGAAGAGGGTAATCCTACAACAATAGCCAACGATAAGGGCGGTTACTTCGATTTAGGACCTATCGACTTAGGTGAAAGCTGCCGCAGAGATATTTGCCTTGCTCTTGAGGATATGGGCTTTGAAATTGAAGCCTCACACCATGAGGTTGCAGAAGGACAGCATGAAATCGACTTTAAATATGATGACGCTCTCAAAACAGCCGATAACGTTATGACCTTTAAATATGTTGTAAAGATTATGGCTCAGCAGCATAAGCTTCATGCAACCTTCATGCCTAAACCCATTTACGGAATTGCAGGCTCCGGTATGCATACAAATATGTCACTTTTCAAGGACGGAAAGAATGTATTCTGTGACGAAAACGGCCCCTACGGTTTAAGCGAAACGGCTCTTCACTTTATCGCCGGAATAATGGAGCATATAAAGAGCATTACCGCTATTGCAAACCCAATTGTAAACTCATATAAGAGACTTGTTCCCGGCTATGAGGCTCCTGTATACATAGCTTGGTCTGCTTCAAACAGAAGCTCACTTATCCGTGTTCCCACTGCAAGAGGTGCTGGTACAAGAGTTGAGCTCAGAAGCGCAGACCCTGCCTGCAACCCTTACCTTGAAATGGCAATCTGCCTTTTTGCAGGACTTGACGGTATCGAAAGAGGTCTTGTGCCTCCGGAGTCAACAAGCCGCAACATTTACGACATGACTCCCGAAGAAAGAGCTGCCGACGGAATTGAAACTCTTCCCGCATCTCTTGAGGAAGCACTGCGTCACTTTAAAAAGAGCAAGTTCTCAAGAAACGCTTTGGGCGATCACGTTTATGAAAAGTATGCAGAAGCTAAGAGTGCCGAATGGGAGCAGTACAGAACAAAGATTTCCCAGTGGGAGCTTGACAATTACCTTGTAAAATATTAATAGTTTTACTGAAAACCTCTGTGCATAAGTTTAATGCACAGAGGTTTTGTTGTTTCTAAAATTCAAATATTAAAATTTATCTTTGTTAA
>CAUDRD010000269.1 GCA_958451705.1 uncultured Oscillospiraceae bacterium | reverse complement strand
TTTTTCAATCATATATCCTTTTGTGTATTTGCATGTCAGAGTCTTTTATATTTTTCCTAAAATACCTCTTTTTGCCTCTGATATAATTCATATTGTGTAATTATTTTTATGCAAATTTCATCACTACAAGTTCTGTTGATTTGATTCTATCCGCATCTAATTTTTGATTATTTGTACAAAAAAGAAAAAATACTGACAAAAATTATTGTAATAGTTAACGTATTATGGTATAATGTTTTTATACAAATAAATATATAAAATTTGTAATCATTTAAAAATTTTTCTTGCAAAGCGGTGTTATCATGCGTAATAATTGCGTAGAAACGGTAAAATTCTCATCAGCGGCAATTGATAATCCACTTCACTTTCATCACGGCGCTGAAATTCTCTTTATTGAAAGAGGAGAAATAAAAGTAAAAGTGCGTGACAATACTTTTTATGCCGGCGAGGGTACACTTGTTTTTCTCAACAATCTTGAAGAACATCAGATTGAAGCGGTGTCTTATCCTTACGAAAGATACAGCATAGTTCTTAAGGATACCGCAGCTTTTAAAAATCTTGCGGAACCTGAGCTTTTACTCTATTTAAGAAAAAATTGTTCTCAACACAATCGCATTGTTCCCGTAGGCGAACACCGTGACGAAATTAGACATATCTTCGAAAAAATACTTACGGAATTTAATAATCCCACAGTATTAAGCGACGAAATGATAAATATGCTTGTACGCATGATTTTTATTGACATTTACCGCATTAAAAAAGCAGAAGTCCCCTCTGCACTTACTGGAAGAATGAGCAGCGTTGTGGACATTCAAAACTACATAGACGAAAATTTCCGCCAGCCTCTTAAAATAGGCGATATTGCAGCAATGTTTTATATGGATAAATATTATCTTTCTCATATTTTTAAATCGGCTACGGGATACACCGTTAAGGAGTTTTTAACTTTAACCCGCCTTAATCATGCCAGAAAACTGCTCCTTGACACCTCCATGAAAATTAATGAAATCTGTTTTGACAGCGGCTTCAGCGACGTAAACAGCTTTATAGGATATTTTAAGCGAGAATACCAGTACACCCCTGCCGCATACCGCAAAGCTGCAAAACAGGAAATGGAAAATGATAGAAAATAATAATTTTTAATATCTATTCTAAATAAAATATTTACAAAAAATCCTGTGCGGAAAACTCCGTCACAGGATTTTTAATGTATGTTTATCTTTATGAATTTACGTTTTCCTTTTTGAGAATATCCCTTGCCACAACAATACCTGTAACCGATGCCTGCATAAGACCTCTTGTAATACCCGCTCCGTCACCGATTGCATAGAAATTGTCAACAGCAGTTTCAAAGTTTTCGTTAACCTCAATTTTTGAGGAATAGAACTTAACCTCAACGCCGTAAAGAAGAGTGTTCTTCGAGTAAAGACCGGGAGCAACCTTATCAAAAGCCTTAAGAGCTTCTATTATACTTGTAAGATGTCTGTGAGGTAGAACAAATGAAAGGTCTCCGGGAACAGCAGTAGTAAGGGTTGCCCTTGTAGTTGACTTTTTAAGTCTTGATGCGTCTGTTCTTCTGCCCATAAGCAGATCTCCCAGACGCTGAACAATAACTCCTCCGCCGGTGAGCATATTGCCAAGCTGAGCTATATATCTGCCGTATTCAGTGGGCTGATTAAAGGGTTCAGTAAAGGCTGTTGAAACGAGCATGGCAAAGTTTGTGTTCTCTGTATGAGCGCTTTCATCTGCGTAGCTGTGGCCGTTTACAACTGCAATACTCTCTTTGAAATTGCCGTTATATCCTGCGTTGTAGTGCTCTTCGCTTACAATTCCGCCGGGGTTCATGCAGAAAGTACGAACCTTATTCTCGAAAGTATCAGAGTAATAGACCAGCTTTGCCTCATAAAGATGCTTTGTAAGATGATCCATAACTGAGTTTGGAACTTCTACTCTCACTCCGATATCAACTTCGTTATTGATTGTGTTTATACCATTATCCTTTGCTATATGGGTAAGCCATTCTGCTCCTCCTCTTCCGGGAGCTGCCACAACATATCTTGCGCTGACCTTTTCTTCAGTTCCATCTTTATGTCTGAGAATTGCACCGGAAACCTGACCGTTTTCATCAATTACAGGATCGGCATGGGTCTTTTCCATAAAGGTGAAACCTTCTATTTTTTCAAGGTGATCATACATCGCCTTTAAGACCTCATAGGAATACTCGGTTCCCATATGGCGAACAGGACAGCGTACAAGATGGATATTGTGCTTGCTGCACTCATATGCAATTTCGTCAACTTTTTTATCGTTAAGTCCGTGTACCTCTTTCGGAGCGCCGAAATCTATGTACATATCGTCTGCATATTTTATCAAACTGCGGACTTTATCGAGAGGAAGATAGTTCGTAATATTTCCTCCCACTTCCTCTGAAAGGGAAAGCTTTCCGTCGGAAAAAGCTCCTGCTCCTGCCCATCCGCTCATTATATTACAGGGATTGCATCTTACGCAGGTGCCGTTCATTCTAGCGGGACATTTACGGTTATAAATGCTTATTCCCTCGTCTAC
>CAUDRD010000268.1 GCA_958451705.1 uncultured Oscillospiraceae bacterium | reverse complement strand
ATCTTGATATGGTCTGCGAAAAAAAGGCAGGCGTCGTCCATGACTTTGATAAAGACGGCATAGATTTGATTGTAGAAAACGGTGTTCTTCATGCAAACGGCACAACCCTTGGCGGCGATAACGGAGCTGCTGTTGCACTGATGATGGCTATTCTTGACGACAATACACTGAAGCATCCTCCCATAGAATGTGTATTTACAACTGAAGAAGAAGTAGGTCTTAACGGAGCAGTTGCACTGGATAAATCCATTCTCAAAGCACGCACAATGATTAACCTCGACTCTGAGGAAGAGGGAGTTGCAACGGTAAGCTGTGCAGGAGGAATGCGTTATACCCTTACCCGAAACGCTGAAAAAGAAACCGCTGCCGGTTCGGTTATTGAAATATCCTTATCTGGACTTCTCGGAGGACATTCCGGCACAGATATAGATAAAGAGAGATATAACGCCAACAAGCTTATGGCACGTCTTTTATACCGCCTCTCACAAAACGGACAGGCTAAACTTGTATCATTTAACGGCGGAACCAAAGATAACGCTATTCCCCGTGAATGTGAAGCTGCCGTATATTTTGAAAGCGTCAAGGATGCAGAAGATGCAGCAAATACCGCAAAGAAAATGTGTGCAGAGTTTTCCGAGGAAATTATATCGGCCGAGCCGGATTTTGAATACAAAGTACAATTAACAGAAAGTAAGGGCGTTTCAGTATTTTCATCGGCCGATACAAAAGCAATGATTAGCGCTGTTTGTCTCGCTCCCAACGGAGTACGCCGCCGCAACCCGAAACAGGGATACTTTGTAGTAACTTCACTTAACTTAGGCATAGTAAGCACATCAGATGATAAAATGAGTCTTGTCTTTGCTCCTAGAAGTTCTGTTTCATCTCTTCAGGAAGAAACTATGGATTTGCTCAAACTTCTCGCCGATACATTTGACTTTAACACCGAAATTGCCGGACAGTATCCCGGCTGGGCTTTCTCTGAAAATTCACCTATACGCGATGTGTTTTGCGAAAGCTACCGCAAATTATTTAATGAAGAGCTTAAAATCGAGGCAATTCATGCGGGACTCGAATGCGGTCTTTTCTCAGACGCAATTCCGGGACTTGATGCGATAGCAGTAGGTCCTACAATAAGAGGCTGCCATACTCCCGATGAATATTTGCCCCTTGATTCTTTTGAGCGCTTTTATATGCTTCTCACCGAAGTGCTTAATCATCTTGCACAATGATATTGTAGATTTTTGTGATTTTTTATCAAAAACAAAGTTTTATCAAATAATAGATGCCCTTTGCATCAAAAAATGTTATACTTTATTTATAAAATACCCTTATTTGAGGAAAAAAAGAAGAAAGGGTTTTTGGATATGTCAAACAAAAACAACGATTTCAAGCCGTATATCTCGGCTGATCGCATCGTGCCGGAATTTACAGTGACATCTATTATCATCGGTATAGTTCTCGCTGTTGTATTCGGTGCGGCAAACGCTTATCTGGGCTTACGTGTTGGTATGACAATCTCGGCTTCGATTCCTGCCGCTGTTTTATCAATGGGTATTATCAGAATTATTTTACGCAGAGACTCCATCTTGGAAAACAACATGGTGCAGACAATCGGTTCCGCCGGTGAGTCAGTAGCAGCAGGCGCAATCTTCACTCTACCTGCCCTTTTCATCTGGGCTAAAGAGGGTACTATCAGTGCACCGAGTATCCTTACACTTTTCCTGGTAGCTCTTGTAGGTGGTATACTTGGCGTTGTATTTATGGTTCCTCTTCGTCAGGCTCTTATAGTTGAGGAACACGGCACTCTCCCCTTCCCCGAAGGCACAGCCTGTGCAGAAGTTCTGCTTGCAGGTGAGGAAGGCGGAAGCAAAGCAGGCATAGTTTTTGCCGGTCTCGGTATCTCAGCTCTTTACAAACTAATCACTGACGGATTTAAATTCTTCCCCAGTGAAATCGGTCACGATATTGCGTCCTATAAAGGATCATCAGTTGGCATTCAGGTTCTGCCTGCTCTTGCCGGTGTCGGTTATATCTGCGGCACCAAAATTTCAAGCTATCTTTTTGCGGGTGGTGCTTTAAGCTGGTTTGTAATAATGCCGATTATCGCTCTTTTCGGAGCAGACGCCACGATTTTCCCCGGCACAGATCCTATTTCATCACTTGCACCCGGCAATCTTTGGGGAACTTACATTAAGTATATTGGTGCCGGAGCCGTTGCAACCGGCGGTATTATAAGTCTTATTAAGAGTATGCCTCTTATAGTAAAGACATTTAAAAAGGCTATGCAGAGTATGGGTAAAAATTCTGCAAAAGCTTCTTCTCTCAGAACCGAAAAAGATATTCCCATGCCTGCCCTCATTATTACAATGGTAATTACAGCAGTGGCAATTTGGCTGCTTCCCGCATTCCCGGTAAATCTTTTAGGTGCGGCAATAGTAGTTATTTTCGGATTCTTCTTTGCAACAGTTTCCTCCCGTATGGTTTGCCTTATCGGTTCTTCAAACAACCCCGTTTCCGGTATGGCTATCGCTACAATTATCATCACAACAATTTTACTTAAATCAACA
>CAUDRD010000267.1 GCA_958451705.1 uncultured Oscillospiraceae bacterium | reverse complement strand
TCTCGCAGCCGCTGCGGGAAAGAATTTCCCCTACGCTGGTTTTGCCAGCTCCCGTCTGCCCCGTAAGTCCGATTATAATTCCGGAATGTGAACTATTCAACCTCAATCACCTCAAAAGCCGCAGCTCTTAAAAGTCTGTTAAGTACGGCAAGTCCGATTTCGTCCGTAGAGGGACATCTTGCATATACCCTTTCGGCTCCCAGGGAATCGGTTTCACGCAAAGCCTCGAAAATTCTTCTCGACTGTGAAAGGTGGTCTTTTTCCGTGCCGTATGTAACACAGGGCAGGGAAAAGTATTTTTCCTCTCCCTCAAAGCACATTACGACGCATCCGTCCCTTCCGTTCTCTGAAACGTAATTCTTAAATCCCTCAAAGCTTCCTTTGACTATTGTCACATGAGCTTTCGGTGCGTAGTGCTTGTACTTCATTCCGGGAGACGCCACTTTGCGGTTATTATCTACGGGATTTAATACCCCTTTATCTATCTTTACTTCCCCTAAAGCGTCGCTCAGCTGCGTATATGTTATTCCGCCGGGGCGCAAAAGGGTGGGCACCTCACCTACAAGGGTTATTACCGTTGACTCAACGCCGTATTCGCAGCTTCCTCCGTCAAAGACAGCGTCAATTTTTCCGTCCATATCCTCTAAAACACGTTTTGCATTTGTAGGGCTGGGTCTGCCTGAAGTATTTGCGGAGGGTGCCGCAAGGGGAAGTGAGCTTCGCTTTATAATCTCCCTTGCGTCCTTATGGGACGGCATTCTCACTGCAACGGTCTCAAGTCCTGCGCTTACCTCATCGGGTATAAGGGAAGATTTTTTAAATATCATTGTAAGAGGACCCGGCCAGAACTTTTCCGCAAGGATTTTTGCCTTTTCCGGAACCTCCTCCACAAGAGGATAAAGCTCTTCCATAGAGCTTATGTGAACTATGAGTGGATTATCACCGGGTCTGCCCTTTGCGGCAAATATCTTTTTTACAGATTCAGCGTTAAGGGCATTTGCCGCAAGGCCGTAAACGGTTTCCGTTGGAATTGCAACTAAGCCTCCGTCTTTAAGAATCTCAGCCGCTTTATCGTAATCCTCATTTATTCCGCTTTTTAAATAAAGTGTTTTCAAAAAAATCACCTGCTTTTTACTGAGCTTTCAGCTTTTCCGCCGTTTCGGCTGTTATGAGAGCGTCAATAAGCTCGTCAAGATCGCCGTTGAGTATAGCCTCAAGGCGGTAAAGGGTAAGTCCTATTCTGTGGTCGCTGACTCTGCCCTGGGGATAGTTATAGGTGCGTATCCTTTCGCTTCTGTCACCGGTGCCCACCTGCAAACGTCTTGCTCCGGCAATTTCCGCATTCTGTTTTTCACGCTCCGCTTCCAATATCCTGGAACGGAGTATCTTCATGGCTCTGTCCTTATTCTTATACTGGCTTCGCTCGTCCTGGCATTCAACCACGGTACCCGTGGGAATATGGGTTATTCTGATTGCCGATTCGGTTTTATTGACGTGCTGTCCTCCCGCTCCCCCTGAACGGTAGGTGTCTATCTGCAAATCAGCCGGATTTATTTCAACGTCAACCTCCTGTGCTTCGGGAAGCACCGCAACAGTTACGGTAGAGGTGTGGATTCTGCCCTGACTTTCCGTTTCCGGCACACGCTGAACACGGTGTACTCCGCTTTCGAATTTAAACCGTGAGTAAGCACCCTCACCCTCTATCATAAAGCTGATTTCCTTAAATCCTCCAAGCTCCGTGGGATTGGAGGAAAGTATCTCCGGCTTCCAGCCCTTTGTCTCCGCATACATCGAATACATTCTGAAAAGAGTTCCGGCAAACAGCGCCGCCTCTTCTCCGCCGGCTCCGCCTCTTATTTCAACAATAACGTTTCTGTCGTCGTTGGGGTCTTTGGGTAAAAGCAAAACTTTAAGCTCCTGCTCCGCTTTTTCCATATTCTCTCCCGCTTCTTCATATTCCTGCTGAACCATTTCACGAAAGTCCTTTTCGAGGCCGCCCTCATCGAGAAGCATTTTCGCCTCGTCATGGTCCTCTTTGAGCTTTTTATACTCACGGAACTTTTCCACAACGGGAGTTAAATTTTTTATCTCTTTCATTAAAGCGGTGTACTGCTCAATATCGGATACAACCTGAGGGTCACAGAGCTTTTCGTTTATCTCTTCAAATTTCTTTTCTACTGCGCTGAGTTTTTCAAACATTTCAATTTTCCTTTCGTCTTTTGAACTTTAATATTTTAATCAAAATCCGAAAAGCTAATCCTCAGCGTCTCTGATTATCTTTTTAATATTTCTTTCCGCCTTAACACGGGGCACCATTACCTCACGGCCGCACTTTTCACAGCGGATTTTAAAATCCATACCGGAACGCAGCACAAGAAACCTGTTACCGCCGCAGGGGTGATTTTTTTTCATTTCCAGTATATCTCCCTTTTGTACGTCCATAATAACGCTCCTTTCTATATTGTAAGACTTTTTTTATTATACCACATTTTTCTAATTGCGTCAGCATTGATGGAATACTGTTAAAAGGCACAGTGAAAAATCGAAAGGCGCAAAGCTTAGCCCTGCGCCTT
>CAUDRD010000266.1 GCA_958451705.1 uncultured Oscillospiraceae bacterium | reverse complement strand
CAGAAGGGCTTTATCCTTCATAATAGAAAACTGAATCTGATGGACGGGGCCGCTTTCTTCAAACCACGAAACACCATACTTTGAACGGAGCCTTTCCACCACCGCTTTTTTTACTATGGACTGGCAGTCGCTGACACTGAAAAGCTTCGAGTTAAGGCAGTATCCCTTTACGGGGAAAGTATCTGTCTTGGAAATCCAGTTTTCCCAGGGCAGAGCCTTTGTTCCCTCAAAAAGCTCATCAAAGGTTTTCGCTTCAAAGCTGCCAAGGACAATCTGTATACGTTCGGAGTAACGGGAACCTATATTTGCACGGGCAAGAATATATTCATCACCTTCAAAAAATACTCTTCCGTTTTCTGCAGCTACATTTTCTGCACCCATATTGCGCATTTCTTCCGCCACAAGTCCCTCCAGACCTAAAAGACACGGAGCAGACATATTTATATTCATAACTTCAACATTCCTTTGCTTTAAACATTGCTGCGGCTCATTGATTTCTCTTAATTGCGCCGCATAATAGATTTTATCAAAAAAATTAGCGGGGCACAAGCCCCGCCGATTATTAACATTTATCTTTCAGGCTCAAGCAAACCATAGCCGCCGTCCTTACGGGAATAAACTACGTTTATATCGCCTGTTTCAGCGTTAAGGAACATATAAAACTGATGACCGAGCATATTCATCTGAAGAATCGCCTCTTCGACATTCTGGGGACGAAGGTTGACTGGCTTTGTTCTCACAACGTCAAACTCGACTTCCTCTGCCACCGGCTCCTCATCGGCATAAGCTTCAAAGGCACCCTGGCGAAGCTTCTTCTCGATTCTCGTTTTATTTTTTCTCATCTGTCTTATCAGGGAATCTGCACATCTGTCAAGAGCCTCGTTAAGAGTTTCCGCTCTCTCTTCGGCACGGAAAATCATACCGCTGTTAAAAACGGTGATCTCAACTGCCTGGGATGTTTTATCCACGGTGGCTGTAACCTTCGCCTCCGCCTCGTCACCGAAAAAGCGTTCAATCTTGCTGAGCTTTTTTGCAACGCGCTCTTTAAAGGATTCTCTCGGTGTGCATTTACGTCCGATAACTGTAATCTTCATATTTCCATCCCCTTTAAAACGGTGAAACCTTTCACCTGATTTACCAGAAACTTTGTTTCTGTGATTATATTGTAGCACATATACACAGAAAAGTATAGATGGAATATGAATAAATTATTGTTTTTATATGATTTTAGAAGCGTGGCGTGTTACATGGCAGCCGACATTGACAGAAACGGGAAGTCCGGCTATATGGGTTGCACCCGCTTCAATATTAACTGCCAAAGCGGTTGTTTTGCCACCAAAGCCCTGAGGTCCGATATTGAGAGCGTTTACCTTTTCGAGAATTTCCTCCTCAAGACGAGCATAAAATGGATTTGGATTTTTTACGCTGACAGGGCGGCAAAGCGCCTTTTTAGCAAGAAGAGCACAGCCTTCAAAATTTCCTCCAATACCGACACCAAGTACCATTGGCGGACAAGGGTTGCTTCCCGCAAGGCTGGCTGTTTCCACAACAAAGTTTACAATATCCTCACTGGTGGCAGCCGGAGTAAGCATTTTAAGGCGGCTCATATTTTCACTGCCGAAGCCCTTGGGCGCCGCAGTAATTGAAATTTTATCGCCCGGCACAATTCTGGTATGAATAATTGCCGGGGTGTTGTCGCCGGTGTTCACCCTTTCGAGCGGATCACCTACAACGGAGCAGCGGAGAAGTCCGTCTACATATCCGTCATGAACACCCTTATTTATGGCATCTTCAAAGCTTCCGCCGGTAACATGAACGTCCTGACCTACTTCAGCAAAAATTACAGCCATCCCCGTATCCTGACAGATGGGAACATCAAGCTCTTTTGCGGCTTTTAAATTTTCACACAAATCGCACATTATGGATTTTGGCAGTTCCGCTGTCTCCTCACCGCAGGATTCTTTAATTTTCTCTGCAAGATCCTCAGGCAAAATCTTATTTGCCTTTATGCAAAGTTCCTTGACAGCTTCCGAAATTAGAGAAACATCAATCTCTCTCATATTTAACACCTCTGAATTTTATAAATTAAAAAAACGGAGTGAAAAAACACTCCGTCAAAATTGCTCAATGCTGCAAATTACTGTCTGCCTGAAGAGCCACGTCTCGAAAAGCCGCCGTGTTTTGCCTCGGAGGAACGCTTTAAATCAGACATTTTCTCCTCACTGACCTGCTTAAAGCGAGCCATCATATCCTCAAAGGACATATTTTCAGTGGAAGCGGATTTTTGTCCCTGCCAGACATTGGCAGCAGATCTTCCCTGCCTTGAGCTGCGGCGCTGTCCTCCTCTCGGACGTTCGCTGCGTTCTGAACGCTCAGGTTCCTGGGCACGTTTAATAGAAAGGCTTATCTTTCCATCATCGCCGATGCTCATGACCTTGACCTTGACCTCTTGATTTTCACTGAGAAAATCACGAATTTCCTTTACATATGTAGGTGCTACCTCTGAGATATGCACCATTCCCGTTTTACCATCTGGCAAACTGACAACTGCTCCGAAATTCGTTAAACCTGGTCGCTTGCCGGCCGGGAGGGCTCGT
>CAUDRD010000265.1 GCA_958451705.1 uncultured Oscillospiraceae bacterium | reverse complement strand
GGGAGAAAAATGTCTTGTCCGTCCTGAAATTTCACGAGGATCAGGCAGTCAGTATAATAAGAAGAATGTAAACAATTCTAAAGGAAAGGGACGTCCTTCCTATAACAGAGGAGCGGGACCTAAAAAGGGCAGGAATAAATATGAAAAGAGTAAGTAAACGCAAGAGAAAAAAACGTATATTAACCACCGCCGCAGTACTTGTATTACTGGCGGTTTCGCTGGTTGTTACATCTTTTATGGGAGTAATTGAGCTTCCCTTTGAAATAGAAGCGTGGAGCGATGTCTTTCGTTTAGCAGGTGTGCAGACTAATACCCAGGTTCCCGATTCTGATTTCTCCGTTACTTTTTTAGATGTCGGTCAGGGAGACTGCTCTGTAATAAGGAGCGGAGATAAAACTATGCTCATTGACGGCGGAGAACCTGAAAACGCAGATAAAATACTTAATTTTTTAAAAGAAAATTCAATTACAAAGCTCGATTATGTAGTTGCAACTCACCCTCATTCCGACCACATGGGTGCCCTGTCGGAAGTTATTAACAACATAAAAGTTGAAAATATAATTATCCCTGACATTCCGGAAGAATATGTTCCCACTACATTAATTTATGAGAATTTTCTTTTGGCGGTACAAAAATCAGGGGCAAATGTTATTGCGGCTGAGTGCGGTAATAAATATTCTCTCGGAGACGCCGACTTTAAAATTTTTGCCCCTGTTGAAGACGATGAAGAGCTTAACAATATGTCGGTTGTCCTTAAAATGACATTTGGAAACAATTCTTTCCTTTTCACAGGTGATGCGGAAAAGAAAGTTGAAACCGCTCTTCTGGAATCAGGCGCCGATCTTTCAGCCGATGTAATTAAAATCGGCCATCATGGAAGCAGCACTTCTACAAGTGACAAATTCTTAAAGGCTGTTTCTCCGGAGATTGCAGTTATATGCGTAGGGGAGGATAACCGTTACAACCATCCAAGCGCTGAAACTCTCGAACGGCTCTCAAAATATAATATTAAAACATATATGACCAAGGATAACGGCGATATAGTAATTACATCGGACGGAAATAATCTTTCGGTTACCTGTCAAAAGGGGGAGCAATAATGGCTGAGTATTTCTCCGTTGACAGAATCGAAAACGGTTTTGCAGTTTTAATAGGGGATAAAGGTGAGAAAAAAGATGTTCCCCTTTCTCAGTTTGATATATCCCCCGCTGAAGGTATGGTTTTTCGCCTTGAAAATAACCGTTATATCTGTGATGAACAGGAAGAAAAAACACGCAGAAAGCGCATTTCTGATTTGCAAAAGCAGCTTTTTAATAAATAGAACAGTTTTTTAAAAATTCCTCTTGACAAATACTGTCAAGAGGAGTAATATTAACCCATCACTTTATCACATAAAAGCTTTAAAGCATAAAAAGTTAAAAGCGGTAAAGTAAAAGGGAGTAGATGTTATCATGAAAAGCGAAGTGATCATCTGGCTGACAATTGCGGTATACATAGGCGCCATGGTTGCAGTTGCCGTAATTTCGGGCAGAAAAGTTAAGAGCCTTTCCGATATAACTGTCGGAGGACGCAGCGCCGGAGCCTGGCTTTCAGCTCTTTCCTACGGTACGGCATATTTCTCTGCCGTAATGTTTGTAGGTTATGCCGGCGGAACAGGTCTCAATTACGGACTGTGGGGCGTTCTGGCAGGTATTGGAAATGCTGTTTTCGGTTCATGGCTTGCCTGGCGAGTCCTTGCAAGAAGAACCCGTGAAGTTTCCGCAAGGCTTAATATTAAGTCAATGCCCCAGCTTTTTGAAACACGATACTCCAGTAAATCAATGGCAAGCTTTACCAGCGTTGTTATCTTCATTTTCCTCATTCCTTACTCAGCTTCTGTTTACAAAGGTCTTGCAAGTGTAGCCGATGTGCTTCTCGGTATTGACGAAATGGTCTGTATGCTTGTAATTGCAGCGGTTTCCGTTTTGCTTCTTGTTTTCGGCGGATACCTTGCTCAGGCGAGAGCGGACTTTGTTCAGGGAATCATAATGATGTTCGGCGTTGCCCTTTTAATCTTCTTTGTTATTAGATGTGATACTGTAAACGGCATAGAAGGCATTATGGAATACGCAAAGACATCCGAAGGTTTGCCTGAGCTGTCAGGCTCTGCATGGCTGAGCCTTATATCGACAGTGCTTATGACGAGCTTCGGCACCTGGGGACTTCCTCAGATGGTTCAGAAGTACTTCGGAATAAAGGACGACAAGCAGGCTAAAAGAGGAATTGTTATTTCAACTTTCTTTGCTCTGCTTGTAGCTGGCGGAGGATACTTCATCGGTTCCCTGTGCCATATGTTCTTCACTAACGATACAATGCCCGCACAGGATTACATTGTTCCCACAATGTTAAAGCTTGCAAATTTACCGACAGTGCTTTTGGGAGTTGTTCTGGTGCTCCTTATTTCAGCATCGGTTTCGACTCTCTGCTCAATAACTCTTACTGCAAGCTCCACTTTCTCCGTGGATATTGTAAAGAAGAGTATAAGACCCGATATGAGCGAGAAAAAGACTACGGCTCTTACAAAGTCAGCCTGTGTGATTTTTGTAATCATGTCCTTTGTAGTAGCTACTA
>CAUDRD010000264.1 GCA_958451705.1 uncultured Oscillospiraceae bacterium | reverse complement strand
GTAAAGGCGAATTATACCGGTTTTTGCAAAGGGATAATTCTCTATTTCATAACGGCAGTCGGTTTCGATATCCTTAGGACGGCTGTGAAGGAAGATTATTGTCGCCTCGGAATTATCCTCCTTCTGAACGAAACTCATCCTGAAAAGCTTGTCGTCCTTATCGTACGAAAAAGAAATAAGTTCACCGTTTACCCGCTGGGGATAAGGCCTTGAAAGAGAGTCTATTACAGGGGATTTTAAAATCTTTTTATCGTATGCCCAGTAGACACTGCTCCAGTTATTGCTGTTAAAGAACTCTATGAGATGATCTATGTGGCCTATCCATCTGTTTCCCTCCGTAAAGCCTCCCCATTCACCAACAATCACCGGCACTGAAAGACGCTGCTGGCTTCTCATATGCTCTTCAAAAATGGAATCCGTTCTCTCATTGCTTGCGTATTTATAGAGAGGGGAATCCACAAACAGGTCGTATCCGTGAGGGGCAAAGGCAAGCTGGCTTTCACGCACCCCGTTTACCTCTACCGCAGGAGCGCTGTACGGTATTCCGAGGTTTGAATAATAGCAGTTTTCCATTAATATTATTCCCTTGTCGGTAACCTCTCTTATAGCTGCGGCGCCTTTATTTATAAAGGGAGAATAAAAGTTTATATCAAAATTTCTTACTATATCATATCCTGAAAGCACCGCTTTATGAAAAAGCTCCTTTTGGGACATTATCTCTTTTAGTGCCGAAAGCTTTGAGGAACTTGCAAGGCGCAATGCAGTTTTGCCTATGAGCTTTAAAAAGCCTTTCTTCTCACTGCCGCCATTAAAACAGGAGGCAAGCTCGAATTTCTTTCCTATTCTTCCTACTCTTTCCTCCGCCATTTTTACCACAGTTTCTATAAGAGTCATAAAAACCTTACCTCCCGCAGTACCGGGATAAGGCTCATTCATAAGGTCAAAGCCGAAATAAGCGGGACTTTTTGAAAATCTTTCGGCAACGTGCTTTAACATATCACAGTAGTAATCCTGAAGTCCTCTGCCGTTCACCTTTTCGTTAGCCCAAAAAGCGTCGAAGCAATTGTGCACCGCTCTGCCGTAAAAATATCCTTCAGCCCAGATAAATGCGGCTTTTTTAAAACGCTCGCCTCCCGTAAGGCAAGCCCATCCGGGAGCGCCGTCACCTACGCCGCTTTGGGCTCCGTAAAGATCCTGGTGCATATCGATAAAAAAGTATATTTTGTACTTTTCACAGTATTTTACTATTTTTTCGATTTCGTCAAGGTACTCTTCATTATATACACCGGGTTTCGGCTCCACCCCATCCCAGATAACTCCAAGGCGTATAAGGTTAAAGCCAAGCTCTTTAATATTCCGTATGGTTTCCTCATCCCACTTAAATTTATACTTTCTGTTCCCTGATAAAGTCGGTTTTCCTTTATTTACAAGATTTATCCCGTTGAAAATACATTCTCTGCCTTTTTCGTCCCTGAATTTTAACCCCTCAGTATAAATCCTGTCCATAAACCCGCTTCTCCTTTAAGTTAATATGGTTTTATTATACTGAAACAACAGGAAAAATAACATATCACTTTCGGCACAATTTATATACATTTCGGACAGATTGATTTATTTTTATTAATGGTGCCGATATAATGAATCGGATTGGGTGGATGATTATTACTCTTAAGTTTAAGTTTTAATTTTAATATTAAATTCGGCACAAACACACGCCTCCCTTTACACAAGGAAGGTGGCAAAGCGTAAGTTTTGACGAAGGGATTGTTAGGTGAAAAGATTCGGATTTGTCTGTTGCAGGCAATTACATTCGTTTTTTGCCGTCAGTCGGTGTGCGTCATGTCTGCGGATTCAATCCGCCGCAGGCACTTATACTTATTGTGCGCCGCATCTTGGTGTGCGGAATGAATCAGGCTCAGCCTGTGCGGTGTGCTTTATCGTAAATCATAGCCTGTTCGCAGGCACTTATACTTATTGTGCGCCGCATCTTGGTGTGCGGAATGAATCAGGCTCAGCCGGTGGGGGGCACATACTTTTGCCCATAGCGACAAAAGCACATAATGTTAAAAAGCTTTTTATTTATTCAAAGTTCAATAAGAAGTTTGATTTTAAAGTTCAAGTTTCTTAATCTTTATTTTGATAAACGAGAAAGCTTTGCCGCTCATGCTGCGGCGGAGCACCTACTTTTGTCCGTAGCGACAAAAGTAAGCAAAAGTGCATTTTATTTGCCAAAACAGCAACCTGTTATCAGCGCAAAATTTTCTTTTCTGCTAAACGTCCGCCAACGGCAGTTTGAAAGCGTTATCTATCACCAACAAAGTAGAAACGCTTTATTTTATAGGAAGCCTTCTCTCTTGCCGTCGGCTTGTAAGTGTAGGCGTTCACAAATTCACGTCGACATTCATGGCGGTTTTATTTTATCATCGTCACAGTGCAAACGCTCTGCAACTTTCCATATCTTTTCCTTTGCCGACGTGTGCGACTGTCGGAATGTAAATCTTGTGTAATTCTTTGGTCTTAGATACTTTTAGTTTTACCTAAACTTCATCACAGGCATTTATTGTTATTTTTTACTGATAGTATGTGTGCGAATTGAAAGCGGACGTGTCCGCCGCAGGCACTTATACTTATTGTGCGCCGCATCTTGGTGTGCGGAATGAATCAGGCTCAGCC
>CAUDRD010000263.1 GCA_958451705.1 uncultured Oscillospiraceae bacterium | reverse complement strand
GGCAAAAAAGTATGCGCCGACTGTATAGCTAAGCTTGAAAAAATTTCTGATATTGCTACAGAAAACTGAGCTCAATCTTAAAAAAATAAAAACCATAGTTCAATTTATGTCTGAACTATGGTTTTTATTCTTTTGCGGTATTTATAAGAGGAATGCGGCGATTTATATTTTAAATTTTCGCTGCATTTTTTTCGTATACCTTTAAATCTTCATTCCAGTGCTTAAACTCTTCCTTGCTACGGTTATCGGTTATGGAGTAATTAGCTTTTATATATTTGCCGAGATAATCCGTGGCTTTTTGCGCACCGTAAAAATTAAGGTGATCGCCCTTATCGTAGGTGTCGTTTTTCCAGTCGATTTTCAGTTCGTCGACTACAAGGTTCATATCGAGATATTTAAGGCCGTATTCTTTGGCGAGCTTTGCAACTCCGTTATGCTTTTCATAAGACCAGTTAACCGGGGAGGCCGTGCTTACAAGTACAAGTTCTGCATTGTTCTCTTTGCATATTTCAGCCATCTTTTTGAAATAGTAGGTGCAGACAGGGGGGATTCTTTTGGCTTTATCGGTTTTCTTCATGTATTGAGGAGTTCCTTCGTAGGGTACTATTTTGGCGTTTATTCTGAATCCTTTCAGTTCGTCACGCCAGGTATAGCCCTTAGTTTTATGAAAATCATTAAGGCCAAGTCTTTTCCAGCGGTTGTGATATTCAAAAACCGGCAGAAATTTGGATGCGGTGTTTTGTGCAACTCTGAAAATATCGCTGAAGCGTCCTTCGGCACGGTAGAGGAGATTTGTCTCCAAAAATACAACTTTCGGCTTTTGGGACTGGGTGAACCTTTCTAAAAAATTATATGTATCCTGTACATATTGGCGTGATGTGCCGCAAACATAGGTTGTGTAGCCGTAATCTCTCCAAATCTGCATGGGAGAAAAGGAAGTAAAGCTTTCGCTGTCGCCTAAAATGAGGACGTCTATTGAGTTGGGCTTTTCACCAAGAAATCCGTTTGCCGTAGTGTTATGCATATTGCGGTTGTCCTTAGGTGAAACAATCCAAGAAATACCGCCAAGCATAAACACAAGAATCAGCAAAAAGGAAGTAATTCTAAGAAACTTTTTCAGGATTCTTTTTGTCATTTTTATTCCTCCTTAGAAACCGGCGTACATTGGGTCAACGGGGGCGTATCCCATTCCGTATGCTCCAAAAACGATTATGCTGAGTATTGCCGCATAGTAAACGGACCATCTTATGAGCGTATGCTTTTCTGCGACTAATGCTCCGGGAGAAATGCCTTTTTCACGCATTACGCTTATTACAAATACAATGGCGACGCCTATTATGACAACTGCAAAGTCTTTAATATCAAGGCCGAGTTTTAAAAGTGTTGAGCCTGTAAACGCCTTTAAGGAAAAATCGGTTACCATAGTTTTGAACATATTGAGTCCGGCTCTCAGACCGTTGGCTCTGAAGAAAAGCTCTCCAATATTTACGAGAATAAAGGTTTTAATTATCTGCATTATTCTGTAGGAGGTTTTTTCACGGTTAATATGGAGTGTTCCAGTGACTTTTCTTACAAGAGGCTCCGTAATGTTACCCATTGAAATCAGAGCAAAGTGATAGAAGCCGAAGAAAATATAGCTCCAGGCTGAGCCGTGCCAAAGGCCGTTGCAAAGCCAAACTACACCTAACGCCAACGTGCCGGAAATCAGGGGGCCGTAGTAGCTTCCCACTTTTTTTCTGGCTGCGGAGGTAAGCTTTTTAAGGGGCTTTGTAAGGGAGAGGGGATAGTATACATAATCTCTGAACCAGGTTCCCAGTGTGATATGCCATCTTGTCCAAAACTCGGAGATGTTCTTTGAGAAGAAGGGCTGACGGAAGTTTTCGGGAATTTTTACTCCGAAAATTTCGCCTATGCCTATTACAATTTCCATTGTACCTGAGAAGTCCATGTAAAGCTGGCAGGTGTAGCAGAGCATTGCTACAAATATAACTCCGCCGTCGTTGCTTTCGTAACGGTTAAAAACGGTTTTAACCAAAAGGTTAAGTCTGTCGGCAATGACGATTTTTTTGAAAAGGCCGAAAACTATTCGCTGCATTCCTCTTATAAGGTTTGCATATTCAATGCGCTTTCCCTCAAAGAGTGAGTTAGCGGTATCGGAATAGCGGCATATGGGGCCTTCCATTATTACGGGGAAGAAGCTCATAAACAGCGCAAGCCTTCCGAGGTTTTTGTCGGCGCTGATTTTACCCCTGTAAACGTCAACAATATAGGAGACAGCCTGTAAAGTATAAAATGAAATTCCTATTGGAAGTGCAAATTTTGTTGCGGGGAATACATCGGGTAGTCCGAGAACTGTTAAGAGATTATTGACGTTAGTGCCGAAAAAGTGGAGATATTTAAGGCAGAGCAATAATCCTATATGTATGAACACCATAAGGACTAAAACATATCTTTGCTTCTTTTTGATGTTTGCCTTTATGGCTTTACGATCTTCTTTTTCGGCTTCCTGTAATTTCAGTTTTCCGTCTGAGGCGATTGTATTCATCCATAGTCCCGTGTAATGAATCGAAAAAGTCGATAAAAGCAGGTATATAATAAGTTTTCCGCTTATGCTCCAAAAGAAAATATAGCTTGCAATAAGCAGAATTTTCCAGCGGTGCTTTTGAGGGGTTATAAAGTGCA
>CAUDRD010000262.1 GCA_958451705.1 uncultured Oscillospiraceae bacterium | reverse complement strand
GGCTTTCAAATGCATTTTTGGTACTTTTGTTGCTATGGACAAAAGTACGAATAAACAAAACAGACTTTATATTTATTCAAACTTTGATGAGGACTACTAATTAAAATCTCAGCTCTTAAAATTAATTTTGATAAACGAAGTAGTTTCACCCCGGCACGAGGGCGAAATCTCTTTCTCTATTCAAGTAACGGATTTGCGCTGCTTTAGGCGTTTAATCTTCGGCTCTGCACTTAATTCAAAAACATTTATCCTCCGTCTTGTTTTGACCCATGTTTATGCTTATAATTTTATATATCAGACCGTTTAAACAATTTATCGGAAGGAGCGGTGTTTTATGATACCGGAAAAATTCCCTCGTCTGCTTCACGGCGGCGACTATAACCCTGAGCAATGGCTGAGATACCCCGATATTTTGGAGAAAGATATAGAGCTTATGAAAAAAGCCAATATAAACTGCGTATCGCTGGCCATTTTCGCTTGGGCGGCTTTGGAGCCGGAAGAAGGCGTATACCGTTTTCAGTGGCTCAAAGATATAGTTGACCGCCTGTATAACGAGGGAATATATACCGTTTTGGCAACTCCCTCCGCCGCAATGCCCCGCTGGCTCACAAAAAAATATCCCGAGGTTATGACTGTAAGCTCCATGAGAGTGAGAAATATCCCCGGCTGCCGCCACAATTTCTGCCCCACGTCGCCGGTTATGCGTGAAAAAATTCAGGCTCTCGACTCACGTTTGTCACAGGAGCTTGGCAGTCATCCAGGCGTTATACTCTGGCACATTTCCAATGAATTGGGCGGAAATAATACAAGCGGCGAATGTCACTGTCCCCTGTGTCAGGAGGCTTTCAGAAAATGGCTTAAAAACAAATATAAGACTCTCGATGCTCTCAACAGCGCATGGTGGGCGGATTTTTGGAGCCACACCTATACCTCATGGGATCAGATTGAAAGCCCCGCACCTAACGGAGATATGGAAATTCACGGCCTGAACCTGGACTGGAAGCGCTTTTGCAGCCGGCAGATGGCGGATTTCGTCAAGGGAGAAATTGACGCCGTAAAACAGTACAGCACTCTTCCCGCAACCGTAAACATGATGACCCTTTTTAAGCATTTGGACTATTCAAAATTTGCGGAAATTGTAGACGTAATATCCTGGGACAGCTATCCCAGCTGGCATGAGGAAGAGACGGAATTTAAACAGGCCACGGAAACGGCTTTTATGCACGACCTTATGCGCAGCTTTAAAAAAGCCCCCTTCCTGCTTATGGAAAGCACTCCCTCCATTACCAACTGGAAGCCCATAAACACCCAGAAACGTCCCGGAATGCATATGCTCGCCTCCTTGCAGGCCATTGCTCACGGCTCAAACAGCGTACAGTATTTCCAAATGCGAAAAGGCAGAGGCTCCTCTGAAAAATTCCATGGCGCCGTTATAGGCCATGAAGGAACGGAAAACACCCGTGCTTTCCGTGAGGTTTCGCAGGTGGGCAAGGTTTTAAATGAGATTTCAGACAAAATTTATCCCACAATCAATAAAGCCGATGTGGCGCTGATTTTCGACTGGGAAAACTGGTGGGCTGTGGAAGACGCAAGAGGCCCCATAAATCCTATGAGATATGTGGATACGGTTCTCAGGCACTACCGTCCTTTTTGGAAAATGGCAATTACAACAGATATAGTAAGTATAAACAGCGATTTTTCCCAATACAAAATTGTAATCGCTCCCCTTGCCTATATGATGAAAAAGGATTTTGCCGCACAGATACGCAAATTTGTCAGTGAGGGCGGGGTCTTTGTAACTACATACTGGAGCGGCATGGCGGACGAAAACGACCTGTGTTTTATGGGCGGCTTTCCGGGGCTCATTTCCGATATTATGGGAATTGAGGAAGAAGAGATTGACGCAGTTACACCCTGCCGAAAAAATTCCATATCCTACGGGGGGAAATCCTACCGTGTAGGCGCCCTTCGTGACGTTATTCATTTATCGGGGGCAGAATCCCTTGGAGAATATGAAGGGGATTATTACCGGGGAACACCTGCCGTCACCGTAAATTCATACAAAAAGGGAAAGGCCTATTACATCTGCTCCGATAACGAGGACGCATTTTTTGACGACTTCTACGGCGATTTGGTAAAAAGAGAAAAAATCGCCTCAAACTGGAAAGGCGAGCTGCCTTTCGGAGTCACAGTAAGCAAACGTTCGGGAAAGGAATCATTTTTGTTTATTCAGAATTTCAACGAGGCCGATGTATCCCTTAATCTGCCCCATGAATACCAAACGATTATGGGAGAAACCTTATCCGGCACCATTTCTCTTAAACCTTTCCAGTGTGTAATTCTTACTGATGAATAAGCTTAGAAGTCGGTTTTAAACTAACCTTTAAATCTTTGTCGTTTATATTCAGAATTTTCCCAAAAAGTTATATATGCAAAAACTTCTGTCGCTCAATACTGATCGACCATACAAAAAATTGGCTTCTTCCGCAAACTAAGCCGCACCTTTAACCGGTGCGGCTTTTAGTTTTTAACAATATACAATTAAAATCTTACATACTGTGCGCTGACATATCCCTTTATTCCGCTGCTGAGTTCTACATTATACCAGCCGTTTGTACTGGAACCGATTACTTTAAAGGACTGGCCCTTACTTAAAGTTTTGCGGATTGTAGATGAAGTTGA
>CAUDRD010000261.1 GCA_958451705.1 uncultured Oscillospiraceae bacterium | reverse complement strand
ACAGCACCGCAACGGGAGTGCCGGCAAGAGTTGTAAAGCGCAACGGAAAGCGCATTGACTGCCTTGACCAGGTACACAGTCCCGACCCCGTTGCTCAGGAAATGTGCCTTATGAAGATGCATATAGAAAGACTCGAAAGAGAAATAGCAAAACTGGAGGAAGAAAAAAATGAAAATCTTTAATACTCTTACAAGACAGAAAGAAGAGCTTAAAACTATAAATGAAGGCGAGGTTTTAATTTACGCCTGCGGTCCCACAGTCTATAATTTTATCCATATTGGCAATGCACGTCCCCTCTGCGTATTTGACGTAATGCGCAGATATATGGAGTACAGGGGACTTAAAGTAAAGTTTGTTCAGAACTTTACCGATATTGACGATAAGATTATCAGAAGAGCCAACGAAGAGGGAATTTCCTTCAAAGAGGTTTCAGAGAAGTATATTAAGGAGTTCTGGACAGACGCTAAGGGCATGAATATCCGTGAGGCAACCGTTCACCCGAGGGCTACTGAGAATATAGATGAGATTATAGATATTATCAAAACCCTTGTTGAAAAGGGATATGCCTATGCCGTTGACGGCGACGTATATTTCAGTCCCTCAAAGTTCAGCGAATACGGCAAGCTCTCCCATCAGCCTCTTGAAGATCTCGAGGCAGGCGCAAGAATCAATGTTGGTGAGCTGAAAAAAGAGCCTATGGATTTCGCTCTTTGGAAAGCCGCAAAGCCCGGTGAACCCTACTGGGAGTCACCCTGGGGCAAGGGTCGTCCCGGCTGGCACATCGAGTGCTCTGCAATGGTTCGCAGATATTTAGGCAAGACCATCGACATTCACTGCGGCGGTCAGGATCTTATCTTCCCACACCATGAAAACGAGATTGCACAGAGCGAATGCTGCAATGGTGTTCCCTTTGCGAATTACTGGATGCATAATGGATACATCAACGTTGACAACGTTAAAATGTCAAAATCACTGGGCAATTTCTTCACTGTAAGGGATGTTGCGGAGAAATACGGCTATGAGCCTATCAGATATCTTATGATTTCCTCTCAGTACCGCAGCCCCATTAATTACAGCACCGATATTATAGAGCAGTGCAAAGCTTCTCTTACAAGACTTTACAACTGCCGTGAGAGTCTTGATTTCGCTTTGGAGAACGCAGGGGATACTCAGGCGGAGAACGCCGCTGAGATTAAGGCGGAAATTGATGCAAAGCGTGATAAATTCATCGCCGCTATGGATGACGATCTTAACACAGCCGATGCATTGGGAGCACTTTTTGAGCTTGTAAAGAATATCAATACAAACGTTATCGGCAGCGGCTCAAAGGAGCTTTGCGAGTATGCTTCAACAGCATTCGATGAGCTTTGTGGAGTGCTGGGACTTCTTTACAATAGAAAGTCGAAGGATATTGACGCAGAAATCGAAGCTCTTATCGAGAAGCGCACTCAGGCTCGTAAGGATAAAAACTGGGCTGAGGCAGACAGAATCAGGGATGAACTTAAAGCTCAGGGCATTGTTCTCGAAGATACCGCAGAAGGAGTTAAATGGCATAGGGAATAATTCCCGTAATGGAGGCAAAAATTTATGGAAAATAATATTTTTGACAGCGGAATTAAGCCCGGCGGACTCAGAGATATTGTTGAGATAAAAATACTCATTTGCTATCTGCTGAAAAATGTAAAAACCGGGCTTACCAAGGGTCAGATAAACGAGGTTCTGCAAAAGGAAGAGGTAGCCAATTACTTTATGGTAAACGACGCTATTTCCGAGCTTATAAAAACGGGGAACATCGAAGAAAAGGACGAGACCCTGTTTATAACCGAAAGCGGACGCAGAGCGGCGGAGCTTCTGGAGCTTGATATACCGAAAAGTGTAAGGGAAAAGACGGTAAACTCAACAATAAAGCTCCTTGTGAGAAATCAGCGTGAGAAAGAGAACAAGGTGGAGACCGAAAAGACCGAGAATGGTTACAACATCACCTTTAAGGTTCTCGATACCGATGAGGAGCTTATGAAGCTTACGATTTTTGTGGGCGATACTCTTCAAGCGGAAAATCTCAAGAAGAAGTTTCTCGAAAATCCTGCAAGGATATATGAGGGAATAATCGAGCTGTTTACGGACAAATAAACAAAGCACTTAATTCAATGCCGGCACGGCGAATGTGCCGGTATTGTTTTGCGACGGACACGTCCGCTTTCAAGCCGCACAGCAAACTGAGTTTGCATCCAAACCGCACACGAAGTGGCAGTGACAAATAAATGTATATTCCTGCGTTAAAATTTGCTTAAAAAAGAAGAAAACAAACCAAAGAACCACACAAAACTAACTCCCCGACAGTCGCACACGTCGGCAAATAAAAAGATATGGAAACGGGTAAAGCGTTTACACAGTGACGGTAATAAAACAAGACTACTAAACTGCCGACGTGAATTTGTGAACGCAAGCAGAAACAAGCAGACGGCAAGGGAAAAGACATGGAAAGCAGTATAGCGTTTGCTGTTTGCAGGTGATAAAATAAAACTTTTAAACTGCCGTCGGAGGGCGTGTGGGGAGAAAACCTGATTTGCGCAGATTAGTGCTTTCTGTTTTGGCAAGCAAAATGCATTTTTGCTTCCTTTTGCTGCTATGGGCAAAAGGAAGTGCCCCGCCACGGCATGAGTGGCAAAACCTACTCGTTTATCAAAG
>CAUDRD010000260.1 GCA_958451705.1 uncultured Oscillospiraceae bacterium | reverse complement strand
CCGCCTCAGACTGATACCAGATATCTCCGCCCAGCTCACGAATTCTTGTATCCATAGCAAGGCTGATTTCGTGGGAACGCATTTTCGGCATCCATGCGTCACGGGTGATATAGCGAATAACCATTGAGCCATAGTGTAAAAAGCTCATGCGGTCGCAGTCAACGCCAAGATAGCACCAGTAAGCGTTGAGTATATCCTGTGCCTTTTTGGGCATTTTAAGGGCAGCAAGAACTTCGTTTACGCTGTAGCTTCCGGCTTTAATGAAGTTGGGGAAATGTGACTTCATGTATTCGGAATCGGTGTTTCCGTTTACTGAATTTGAGTAATCCTGTGCGTCTCGTACTTCGTTGCAAAGGTCAAAGAACTCTGTCATTGACTTGCGTGAGCCGGGGCAGTATTCTTCCATTTTGTTTACGAAAGCGTCTACGCCGAAAGGCATTTCGCAGTCGTACTTTTTATCGGTAGTGATAAGATGGTATGCCTCGGGGATTCTGATCCAGTCGATTTTGTCCTCAACACCAAGGCTGCGGAACAAATTGCGGATTTCTCCCGGTTCCTCAGGGGAACCAAAGTCGTTAAGTTCATGAAGGCTTGCTTCAAACTCAAAACGTCCTCGTTTAAAGCTTGTTGCGAAACCTCCGGGAAGGTTGTGTTTTTCAAGGAGCAAGCATGAAAATCCTCCCTGAAGAACACGGATTGCTGCGGTAAGTCCGCCGTTTCCGGCGCCTATGACTACTGCGTCATAGTTTTTTGCTGCTACTCTTTCCATGTTATTCCTCCTTATATGATAAGGTTGCGGGACTTGTTCAGCCAATACTGAAGTTCCTCCTCGCTTTTTACCTCTTTGTAGTGGCGCAGCATAATGCTGTAAAGCTCAGTAAGCTCACGGCTCATTTCTTCCGCTGATAAGTCACGGTAATCCGTGGCTATCATTACGCCTACTGTATAGCAATAATACTGCATCCACCGGTGCATATCTTTTGCACGCTGGGGATCCATTTCAAGGTTTTTAGACAAAAGTTCCACTGTAACGGTATAGTTTATATCATCAGGGAGCTTTTCCCCTGAATCCCTTCGGCGCAGATAAAGGAACTTGAAAAGTTCCTTTTCTTTTTTAGCAAAGCTTAAAAACGCTATGGCAAATTCCTTATAATTGCTGAAACGGAATCGCAGATATTTTTCGGAAGCGTATTTATATAATTCCTCTTTCAGACAGTTCAGATTTTTGAACTCGGAATATATAGGCTGAGTGGAGCACTGAAGCTCAGAGGCAATATTTCTTACAGTCAGCGCCGCTGCACTTTGTTTTTTTATTACACGAATAGAGGCTTCTAAAATATCCTCTTTAAAAATACGTTTTTTCGGTGCCATAGCTGCTCCTGTTAAATTGCCAATTTAAACATTGGTATTATTTTTTGTACGGTAAAAACCAATATGCATTTTTTAAATTCCGATAAATTAAATTGTCGGTTTTAACGCAATAATACGATATTGGAATTAAATAACAACTGTTATATTAAATTTATTGTAACGCTCTTATAAAAAAAGTGCAATGGAATTTTATAGAAAAAATTAAATAATAATAAACAAAAAATTTGTTAATTTTTTGACATATAAAAAGGGGCACTCCATTGAGCACCCCTTCAGAGAAAATAATGCGTTTAGTTTAATCTTTAATCAATAATACGTCCGTCAGCGGAGATTGTTATTACATTCCAGGGAATAAATTTGCCGCTGTTCATGAGAGCAGTTTTAACGGCGTTTTCCAGTCCTCCGCAGCAGGGAACCTCCATGCGTGTAACGGTTACGCTTTTAATGTTGTTGTTTTTAATGATCTGCGTAAGCTTTTCGGTGTAGTCAACTGCGTCAAGCTTAGGGCAGCCTATAAGCACCGTATGACCTTTGATAAAATCATTGTGGAAATTGCCGTATGCGTAAGCTGAGCAGTCAGCGGCAACAAGGAGCTTAGAGCCTTCAAAATATGGAGCGTTGACTGGGACCAGCTTTATCTGAACCGGCCAGTGAGTAAGCTGGCTTAAATTTCCTGTGTGGGTTTCAGGTGATACGGCGCTGTCTTCCCTTGTAAAGGATTTTAAAGCGGAACCGGGACATCCGCAGGGAAGGGGAGCGCTTGTTTTTTCTGCTTTTGCAGCGAGTACTGCTTTTTCGTCATAGGCAGGAGCTTCTCTCTCCTCAAAGGTAATAGCTCCGGTGGGGCAGGCCGGTAAACAGTCGCCTAAGCCGTCGCAGTAATCTTCTCGTGTCAGCTTTGCCTTGTTATTTACCATTTGAATTGCTCCTTCGTGGCAGGCGCTGGCGCAGGCTCCGCAGCCGTTACATTTTTCTTCGTCTATTTTTATAATTTTTCTTATCATATTAGTTTTCTCCTTTCAAAAACTATTTTTAATTGACTTTGCATCTGAATTTTACTATAATCCCTTTAATAAAATATGTTGAAATTTCAACAAACGGAGAATTCTATGGAGCAATATTTGGAAATTTTAGAAAAATGTCCTTTGTTTAAAGGCGTTCAAAGGCAAGAACTTTCTGTAGTTTTAAAATGTCTTGAAGCTAAAATAAAAAAATACGGAAAAGGTGAAACTTTATTTTTACAGGGAGATGCCGTGCGTTATTTTGGTATTGTACTTGATGGAAGCGTTCAGATTGTCAGAAATGATTATTACGGCAA
>CAUDRD010000259.1 GCA_958451705.1 uncultured Oscillospiraceae bacterium | reverse complement strand
ATAGATTGAAAGCAGATGACCTCCCATTTCTCTGCTGATTTCAGGAGAGGTAAGGGGAAATTTCTTGTCTGATCTCTTTGCCTCTACTTTAAATGTTTTGGCGTTTTTAAGTGCGGGTTCAAGATAATCGCCGCTTATTTCAATTACCTTGTTAAAATCCTTTTCCACCGCTGCGGCACGGGAAAATCCCGCAATGCCGAAAATTCTGCTGACCGCTTCCTGAGCGGCTTCAAAGTCGCAGTTTTCGTCCTTAGGTTCAATTATAATTGTGGACTGAGATTTTATGTAGTCGAAATCTCCCGCCCCTTTAAGTCTTCTGCGGATGTTTTTAACAAGAATATCTTCAAAGGTTGAACGGTTGAGACCCTTTAATGCAAGCTCTCCGTTTTTGATAAGTATTACTTCTTTCATCTTTTGCTCCTGCGTAAAAATTTTCTGCATTTATCTATGCCGTCAACAAGCATATCAATTTGCTCTTGTGTGGTGAATCTCGAAAGGCTGACTCTCAGCGCACTGTCTATTCTTTCGGGGCTTATGCCGAGAGCCGTAAGGGCTTCGCTGCGGTGGCCTTTTGAACAGGCCGAACCTGCGGAAACGTAAATTTCCATATCTGAGAGAAAATTTATCATAGGCTCTGAGCGTATGCCTAAAACCGAAAGGTTGATTACATAGGGCAGTGCGTTTTCCGGTGAATTTATAACCACGTCGTCAAATTGTGAAAGCTTTGAAACAAGCCTTTCTTTAAGCTGCGATACTTTTTGAAGAGTATTTTCAGGATTTGGCAGAGCCGCCGCAGCAGCTCCGAAACCTGCAATTGCCGGCATGGGTTCCGTTCCCGGACGTATATCGTGTTCCTGCCCTCCTCCGAAAATTAAGGGGGAAAGACGTACTTCTTTTTTTATGTAAAGACCGCCGACGCCCTTAGGTCCGTGGATTTTATGGGCGCTTATGCTGAGAGTGTCAACATAAGGGGTTATTGTACGCATATTAACTTTTCCAAAAGCCTGAACGCAGTCGCAGTGGAAAAGCGCCGGAGATTTTTTCTCTTCTATAATACTGCGTATTTCTTTAATGGGCTGTATGCTTCCCGTTTCGTTATTTACCGCCATGACGGCAACAAGTATTGTGTTTTCGTCAATGGCTTCTCTGAACGCTTCAGCGGGAATATTGCCCGAACTGTCCGGCAAAATGCGTGTAACGCTGAAACCTTCATGTTCCAAACTATCAATGCACTTTGCAACACTTGGGTGCTCAAAGGCGGTTGTCACTATTTTATTACCGCTTCTCTTCATGGAATGTGCAATCCCGAAAAGAGCAATGTTATTGGCTTCTGTTCCTCCTGCTGTGAAGAAAAGTCTTTCCCTTTCGCAGTAAAGAACTTTTGCTACATTGTCTCTTGACTCCTTCAAAAGCTTTTCGGCTTCAAATCCCTTTTCGTGAAGGGATGAAGGATTTCCGTAAAGAGAAGTGACCGCTTCCAATATTTTATCGGCTGCCTCTCGGCAAACTGGTGTTGTTGCGCTGTTATCAAGATAAGCTTCCAAAAAAACTTCCTCCGTTATATACAGATATACATATTAAGTATACAACAAACCAAGCGTTCTTTCAATGAATAAACCTTTAAAATTATACAATATATAATAAACGTCTGAATGTTGATATAACTTTTTGACAGTTATGAAAAGATAAACGCAAACTGACAGCAATGTAAACCTATGAGTTTATATTTCACAAAATTTACAGTAAAGGTATATTTTTATAATTTTTGGCAGATTATAAGAAAGAAGCTTTATTATATTTATTACTTAGTGTTCGGGGAGTGATTTTATGGTCATAAAATCAAAAAGGAACCTTATAAGGCTTGTAAGTTTTATATGTGCCGCTATTGTTGCGCTGAGTGCGGCGGCCATTTCAAATTATGTAAGGGCTGAACAGCTGGACAGAGTAAACTCTAATTCTCAGCAGAGAGCTCTTACGGAACTTACAACCTGTATGTCAAATATTCAGCAGGGTCTTAGCAAAGAGTATTATACAGCTACTGCTCCAATGGCAGAAAAGCTCTCTTCCGAAATATGGCGTGAAGCAGCGCAGGCGAAGAGCTGTTTGAGCGTTCTTCCCGTTTCGGATATACTGCTTGAAAACACCTTTAAATTTTTATCTCAGGTGGGAGCTTTTTGCAGCAGCCTTAGTGAAAAAGCTGCGAAAGGAGAAAAAATCAGCGAGGAAGAATATGCAAGCCTTGGGGAGCTTATAAAATACTCTAAGGAACTGACTTCAAGACTTGAAAATATGTGCGCATACCTTGAAAACGGCTCACTTACCTTTGAAAATACAGATGACGCTGTAGCGGCAATGGGTGAGGAAATTGACAGTATGGATTTTGAAACTGCCATCAGCGATGCAGAGCAGGCATTGGTAGATTATCCCACTCTGATATACGACGGACCGTTCTCTGACCATATACTTCAGAAGGAACCGGAAATGACAAAGGGCAAAGAAGAGATATCCGAAGCTGCGGCAACGGAGGCGGCGGCTAATTTTTCCGGCATAGCTATTGAAAAGCTGGAGAGAGAAGACGACGAAAACGGCACTTTGGCCTCCTATACCTTCAGCAGTGAGGAGGACGGGGTGATAATAAGCATCACTAAAAGAGGCGGTTATCTCTCATATATGCTCGGCAGCACCTATGCG
>CAUDRD010000258.1 GCA_958451705.1 uncultured Oscillospiraceae bacterium | reverse complement strand
CTTTTCCGTAAGAAGGGGATATTTTTTTATTTCAACTCTCCAGCCCTGGTCGTCGGTAAGATGCCAGTGAAAAATGTTCATTTTAAGTGACGCCATAACGTCGAGAATCTGTTTTACCTTATCGACTGTCCAAAAATGACGGGCACTGTCAAGCATAAAGCCTCTATGCATATATTTCGGAGCATCTTCAACTGATACAGCTTCAAAGCTGTTCTCTTTTCCGGCAAGCTGACAAAGAGTTATAAAGCCGTAAAATGCACCGCTTTCCTCTGAAGCTTTAACGGTTATATTTCTATCGCTGCAAAAAATAGAATATCCCTCTTTTGGAATAGAATCGTCTTTTACAAAATAAAGGGTGTTTTCATCAGCCTCATTTTTCCTTGAAAGTGTTTTTGCGGCATATTCCGCCGTAAGAGGAAAATCACCGGTCACTATTGTTTTGGAAGAGAAAAATACAGCCCCGCCTGTCAAGGAAGCTTTAAGTGGCTTTGGAATAATATTCATATTTTTTCACCTCAAAGAGCGTTTATTACAAAGCATTATAAACAAAAAAATTCAATACTTCAAGGAAATAAATAAAATCTGAAAAAATAATTTTTACGACAAAAATCTTTTAAGCAGCTTAATTTTAATCAAAAACAAGATATAAAAACGCAAAAAATAATATTTAGATTGTAATGATTTAAATTTTGAAAATAGGTCGGTTTTCGGGTAATTTTCTTTATAATTTGTTCTTCCTTAACAATAAAAATCCCCTGCCGAAACAGCAGGGGAAAATTAATTTCATATGAAATTCAGAATCAGTCGCTTGTGTAGGGAAGAAGAGCAACTATACGAGCACGCTTAATAGCTGTTGTAAGCTCTCTCTGATGACGAGCGCAGGTTCCTGTTACACGACGGGGCAAAATCTTTGCTCTGTCAGATGTGAACTTGCGAAGCTTCTGAACATCCTTGTAGTCGATGGCTTCAACCTTATCAACACAGAAAGCGCAAACCTTTTTGCGGCCTTTTCTGTTAGGTCTTCCGCCACGGTCATTCTTATCGTATGCCATGAAACATTTTCCTCCTTATTTAATCTTAGAACGGAAGTAATTCTTCGTCCGAACTTAAATCGTCGAAATCGTCTGCGCTGCCCGTTGAAAAAGACGGAGCCGGCGCTGCGGGTGCAGCCTGTCTTGCAGGAGCTCCTCCAGTGGTTCCGCTTTCGCTTTTTGAACCGCAGAAGCTTACGTTATCCGCAACAATTTCGAATGCTGTTCTCTTGTTTCCGTTTCTGTCCTCATAGTTGCGGGTCTGGATTGAACCCTGTACCGCAATCATTGAACCTTTGCGGAAATAGCGGGAAACGAATTCAGCAGTGCTTCTCCAGGCGACGACGTTTATAAAGTCGGTCTGCCTTTCCTCACCTGCTCTTTGGTAGCTTCTGTCAACTGCAACGGAAAAACTTGTTACTGAAATTCCGTTAGGGGTTGTACGAAGCTCCGGGTCGGCTGTAAGCCTGCCCATGATAACTGCACAGTTAAGCATTTTCAGGGCCTCCTCAGTTCTTCTTTACGATGAGTGAACGAAGCACGCCATCAGTAATCTTAAGAACACGGTCAAGCTCTGCGGGGAACTCGGGAGAACATGTGTGGTTTACAACAACATAGTATCCCTCGGGCTCGTCGTCGATAAGGTAAGCGAGTCTGCGCTTGCCCCACTCGTCAACGCTCTCGACAGTTCCGTTAGCCTCCATGAGAGCCTTGAACTTTGCTACAAGCTCCTGTGCCTTCTCCTCGCCGTTCTTGACGGAGAAAACAAGCATTGTTTCATAGCTGTTCTGGTTTGCCATCTAAAAGCACCTCCTTCTGGTCTTTGGCCCCGGACCTTTTCCGGAGCAAGGATTGCCGGTAAACATAAACCGGCAGATTGGTATTATATCAGTTTTGTCCTTATAAGTCAAGGGTTTCGGGGTATGAAAGCATATTTTATCGGATAATTTCATTTTATTGTTGACAAGTCTATATAAATATGGTATTTTTACTTCACTACTTAGTAATACAAAATAGCAAAGCAAGGTAGATTAAAGTGGAAAATAAATACGAGCAGCAATTTAAAAAAGGTTCCCTTGAAATGGTACTGCTTAGCCTTATAAGCGCAAAGGAAACTTACGGATATGAGATAATAACAAATCTCAACGAAAAAGGCGGCAGAATTTTCGGGTATACAAGAGAGGGAACGGTATATCCTGTTTTGTACAGGCTTGAAAAGAACGGACTTATAAAAAGCAGAATGGCTTCATCCCCCGCCAATGGCGGAATGAAGAAATATTATTCCGTAACCAAAGAGGGAAAAGCTGCGCTCAGCGCTATGAAAAGTTTCTGGCATGATTATGTTGAGTGTGTAAATTCTTTTATGACTCTTTCTGAGGAGGAAAAGAACAATGATAAATAAAGAGAAATATATAAAAGCAGTTCAAAGAAAGCTCAATGTGCCCGATGATTTGAAAAACTCAGTTTTAGATGAACTGAATGAAGCTTTTGACTGTGCAAAGGAGAGCGGTGAGAGCGAAAGTGATTTAATTAAACGTCTCGGAACACCGAAAGACTTTGTAGACGATGTTATTAAAAATGCTGATTTAACCGAAGAGCAGAAAAAGTGCGTTAAGCAGAGAAAAAACATTTTTAAACTGATAATCGCTTTTGTAATTGGTGCAGCTATTCTGACAGGATATTTC
>CAUDRD010000257.1 GCA_958451705.1 uncultured Oscillospiraceae bacterium | reverse complement strand
CTCAAAGCTTAAAGCTTACCACCAGATTATACTTGTAAAGAATCTTGTGGGACTTAAAAACTTATATAAGCTTATCTCAATGGCACATCTTAATTACTATTTCCGAGTTCCAAGAATACCAAAAAGCGAGCTGATAAAGCACCGTGAGGGACTTATTATCGGAAGTGCCTGTGAAGCAGGTGAGCTTTACCGCTCGATCGTTGACGGCAGACCCTGGGATGAAATAAAGAAGATCGCTGATTTTTACGACTATCTTGAAATTCAGCCTAACGGAAACAACGAGTTTATGCTCCGTAACGGAACCGTAAAGAGTATAGAGGAGCTTGAAGACATTAACCGTCAGATCGTAAAGCTTGGCGACGAACTCGGGAAGCCTGTTGTAGCAACAGGTGACGTGCATTTCATTGACCCGCAGGATGCTATTTACCGAAGCGTATTAATGGCGGCTAAAGGCTTTACCGATTCCGATAATCAGGCGCCGCTGTATTTCAGAACAACTGACGATATGCTTAAAGAATTCGAGTATCTCGGTAAGGATAAAGCATATGAAGTTGTTGTTGAGAACACAAATAAAATTGCCGAAATGACCGAGGTAATCAGACCTATTCCTGAGGGAACCTTCCAGCCCAGCATTGAAGGTGCCGATGACGAACTCAGATCAATTTGCTGGCAGCACGCTAAGGATATGTACGGCGACCCGGTTCCCGAATATGTTGCTACAAGACTTGAAAGAGAGCTTGAATCCATTATCAAGCACGGATTCGGAGTTCTTTACATTATCGCTCAGAAGCTTGTTAAGAACTCCGAGGATCACGGATATCATGTAGGCTCCCGTGGTTCGGTTGGCTCATCCTTTGTTGCCACTATGGCGGGCATTTCCGAGGTTAACCCTCTTTCACCTCACTATGTGTGCCCCAAATGCAAATACAGTCAGTTTATAACCGATGGCAGCTACGGTTCAGGCTACGACCTTCCGCCAAAAGATTGCCCCAACTGCGGCACACCAATGCATCGTGACGGACATGAAATTCCTTTCGAAACGTTCCTTGGATTCAACGGAGATAAGGCTCCCGATATCGACCTTAACTTCTCAGGCGAATACCAGTCAATGGCTCACAGATACACGGAGGAGCTTTTCGGACCCACCCACGTTTTTAAGGCCGGTACAATTGCTACCGTTGCCGATAAAACTGCATACGGATATGTTAAAAAGTATCTTGAAGAGCGTTCGATGGTAGTAAACCGTGCCGAGGAGGAACGCCTTACAAGAGGATGTACTGGCGTTAAGAGAACAACAGGTCAGCACCCGGGAGGAATGGTTGTTGTACCCAACGCCTATGAAGTATACGATTTTACACCTGTTCAGCACCCTGCCGACGATGCCGACAAGGGCACCGTAACAACCCACTTCGACTTCCATTCCCTCCATGATACTATCCTTAAGCTTGACGAGCTTGGCCACGATGTTCCCACACTTTATAAGCACCTTGAGGATATGACGGGAATTTCCGTTATGGATATCGACATATGCGACCCGAAGATATATGAGCTTTGTACGAGTCCGGAGCCTTTAGGGGTTACTGAAGAGGATATTGACTGGAAAACGGGCACTCTGTCAATCCCCGAAATGGGTACTAACTTTGTCTGTCAGATGCTCATTGACGCACAGCCTAAAACCTTTTCCGACCTTTTGCAGATTTCGGGTCTTTCCCACGGTACGGATGTTTGGCTGGGCAACGCTCAGGATCTCATAAAAGACGGAACCTGTACAATTTCCGAGGTTATCGGAACCCGTGACAGTATCATGACCTATCTTATGCATAAGGGTCTTGAGCCCGGCATGGCGTTTAAGATTATGGAGATTGTCCGTAAGGGTAAAGCCACGAAGCTTCTAACCGAAGAGCATATAAACGCTATGAAAGCCCACGACGTTCCCCAGTGGTATCTTGATTCATGCATGAAGATTAAATACATGTTCCCGAAAGCCCATGCCGCCGCATACGTCAGCGCCGCTTTGAGGCTCGGCTGGTTTAAAATTTACAGGCCTCTCGAATACTATTCAGCGTTCTTCACTGTCCGAGGCGAAGATTTCGATGCCGTAACCGCCGTTAAGGGCCATGGGGCAGTTAAGAGTAAAATGCTTGAAATAAAACAAAAGGGTAAGGAGGCCTCTAAAAAAGAGCAGGATCAGTACACCATTTTACAGGTTACAAACGAAATGATGGCTCGAGGCTATGAATTTTTGCCTATTGATATTTATAAGTCGGATGCAACCCGTTATCTCATAGAGGACGGAAAGATTCGCCTTCCCTTCCTTTCAATTGCCGGAACAGGTGAAGCGGCCGCTAAAGGTCTTGCCGCCGCAAGAGATGACGGTGAGGGCGATTTTATCTCAAAGGATGACTTACAGAGAAGAGCCGGCGTATCTAAGAGTGTTATAGCTTCCTTAGAAGAAACAGGAGCCCTTGACGGTATGCCCGACAGCACTCAGATGAGCTTTTTCTAATATGTGCTTAAATTTAATTGATTTTATTAAATATAGGTTGACTATTGGCGTTTAATATGATAGTATGTTACCAAATTAGCGCATTAGCACACTAAAGTAAATGAATTTGCGGGAGAAAATTATGAAAAAGTATTTGCGAACAACTCCGGAGGGAACAAGGGATTTGCTGTTTGAGGAATGTTCTGCGAGAAAAAGCGTAGAGTCAGCCCTTACCTCTTTGTTTAAATCA
>CAUDRD010000256.1 GCA_958451705.1 uncultured Oscillospiraceae bacterium | reverse complement strand
CAACTCAGGAGGGTCACGCTATTTATGACCCCTGTTCACTGGGGTCGAGGCTGGGAACCACCTTGGCAAACTTCGACGAAAGCATCCTTCCTCTTCTTGACGGACTTCATTTTCACACCCTTTGTGAGCAGAACTCCGACGATTTGGAAGTGACCGCAAAGGCTTTTGAAGAAAAATTTGGAAAATATCTTAAAGGCATGAAGTGGCTGAATTTCGGCGGCGGACACCATATTACCCGAAAGGATTACGACCGTGAAAGGCTGATTTCAGTTGTAAAGCATTTTCGTGAAAAGTACGGCGTTGAGGTTTACCTTGAGCCTGGTGAGGCTGTTGTATTAAATGCAGGCTTTCTTGTTTCAACGGTTCTTGAAACCATGAATAACGGTATGGATATTGCAATTCTCGACACCTCCGCAGCCTGCCATATGCCCGATGTTATAGAGATGCCTTACAGACCGCCGGTAATGAACAGCGGAGAACCAAATGAAAAGGAGTTTACTTACCGTTTAGGCGGTCCAACCTGCCTTGCAGGGGACGTTATAGGGGATTATTCCTTTGACGAGCCTTTAACAGAGGGCAGCAGAGTTGTTTTTGAGGATATGGCTCTTTACACAATGGTAAAGACAAATACCTTTAACGGTATGCCTCTGCCGTCAATTCTGTACAGAAAGAGTGACAGTGAAATAATAACTGTTAAAACCTTCAGTTATGAGGATTTTGTAAGCAGGCTTTCTTAAATTGTATAAAACAAATTTTAAACGGATATGCTTTCGTGCATATCCGTTTTTGCTGTTTACCTTGGATTGGGATAGGAAAAAGTATAGTATGTTTGGTATGTGCCTTCCTGCTGATTATTCGCAGGCGTACATGTTATTGTGCCCAGTATATCGGTGTGCGGAATGGGTGCAGCGTTACGCAGCAGCTGGCATTTCTACTTTGGTGCGCTGTATCTCAGTGTGCGGAATGCATCAGGCTCAGCCTGCTGCTCCTTACCCGCACTTTGATAAAAGAACAAGTTTTGCCACTCATGCCGTGGCGGGCATATACTTTTGTCCGTAGCGACAAGACGGCAGAAAAACATTATAAAACATAGATTAAATTTCTGCTTCTTATCCGTTACTTTGATAAACGAGAAGGTTTGCCACTTATGCCGTGGCGGGCACTCACTTTTGCCCATAGCGGCAAAAGTGAGCAAAAGCGCATTTTGCTTGCCAAAACAGAAAGCCCTAATCAGCGCAAGGTAAGTTTTCAGCCAAATGCCCTCCGACGGCAGCCTGAAAGTTTATTTTATCACCTTCAAACAGTAAACGCTTTTCTGCTGTCCAACCCTTTTCTCTTGCCGTCGGCTTGTTTCTGTAAGCGTCCACCAATTCACGTCGGCAGTTTAGCGGTTTTGTTTTATCACCGTCAAAGTGCAAACGCTCTGCTACTCACCATATCTTTTCCTTTGCCGACGTGTGCGACTGTCAGAACGCAAATTTGCTGTGACTCTTTGGTTTAAATTTATTTATTCTTTGTTCTGCATAAATTAAGACGCAGGTAATTATAGTCGTTTTTCACTGTAAGTTAGTGTGCGGCATGGGTGCAGGCTCAGCCTGCTGTGCGGATTGAAAGCGGACGTGTCCGCCACGCTCACCCGGCAGAAATGAGAGTAAGCAGTTTGTAGTCGTATGCTTTTTTGCAGATTTTTCCTTTAATTTAATTTACTTTTAAAGTCTATTTTTTTCTCCGCAGGTAAAACTAAAACATAAGGCGGTGAAAAAATGTACACTTATAAAATAATTAAAAACAGTGACGACACATACAATCTTATAATTTCAATTGAACGTGATACGGGAGAATTCGGTAAAGAATTTCTCCACGGCGAGAAAAGCTATGACGGCTACGGGGGAATTTTAAAGTCTCTTTCGGGAAAATACAGAAACCTGAAAATCAAAACGGTTGTCATTTTCTTCTCAGGAATTTTAATTGCCTCAATGCCCTTCAGCGTTTTTGCCGATTCTCAGGAGACAAAATCTCTCCGTTCGGGATTTTCCATAGAAAGTCCCCTTGTTATTTCAAGCACGGCTCAGCTTTCTGAAAAATTTAGCATGACCTATCTTTACGGCGGCACGGTGTCTCAGCAAATCGCAAAGGTAAAGCAGGCGGGTACCTTTAATACAGTTTCCCCCTCTTACTTTGATATAAACTCCCAGGGTAAACTTGTTGTAAATACCGTAAGTACCCAGCTTGTAAACGAAATGCACAGTATGGGCATAAAGGTTGTGCCTATGCTCAGCAACCACTGGGACAGAAACGGCGGTAAACTGGCTCTGGCAAATCCGGAGGCTCTTGCTTCTGAGATTGCGGAAAACGTAAAAAAATATAACCTTGACGGCGTAAACGTGGACATCGAAAACGTGACCTCCACAGAGCGAGACAAGTACACAAGACTTGTGGCAGAGCTTCGGCGGCTGATTCCCGCTGAAAAGGAGGTCTCCGTGGCAGTTGCAGCAAACCCCAACGGCTGGACAACAGGCTGGCACGGCTCCTACGACTATGAGGCTCTCGCAAAACACGCCGATTATCTTATGATAATGGCCTACGACGAGAGCTGGCAGGGCAGCGCAGCGGGACCAGTTGCAAGCTATAACTTTGTAAAGAAATCCATCGAATATGCCCTTAAATATGCACCGGCTGAAAAAATAGTGGTAGGCGTTCCCTTCTACGGAAGAATTTGGAGCGAAAACGGAGACTTTAACG
>CAUDRD010000255.1 GCA_958451705.1 uncultured Oscillospiraceae bacterium | reverse complement strand
GGAAGAATTTGCAGCGAGTTTGTAATGTGCTATCCTCCGGGAATACCGATTTTGGCTCCGGGGGAGAAAATAACAAGACGTATTCTCGACTATATTTCCTATGCCAAGGAAAAGGGCTGTTCCATGACAGGCCCGGAAGATGCGGCAATTGAGAGACTGAATGTTTTGAAAGGAGTTTAAAGGAGTATGGATTTTTGGTTTTCCGAAGCGCAGACCCCTAACGTAAAGCTTTCCATTAAGGTTGACAGACAGCTTTACAGCGGCAAGAGCGAATTTCAGCGAATAGACGTATTTGACTCTCCCGAATTCGGACGCTTTCTCACCCTCGACGGATATATGATGCTCACCGAAAAGGACGAGTTTATCTATCACGAGATGATAACCCATGTGCCTATGGCGGTGCATCCCAATGTAAAGAACGTTCTTGTAATAGGAGCGGGAGACGGAGGAGTTGTAAGGGAGCTTGCAAGGTACCCTGAAATAGAGCATATTGACCTTGTTGAAATAGATGAGCTTGTAGTTGAGGTGTGCAAAAAATATCTGCCTCAGACAGCCTGCTGTTTTGACGACCCGAGAGTTTCGGTTCACTATGAGGACGGACTTAAATTTGTCCGTACAAAAGAGGATAAATATGACCTTATAATCGTTGACTCAACGGACCCCTTCGGCCCCGGTGAGGGACTTTTCACAAGGGAGTTTTACGGCAACTGCTTTAAAGCTCTCCACGAGGACGGAATAATGGTAAACCAGCACGAAAGCCCCTTCTATGACGAGGACGCTGTTGCCTGCCAGAGAGCCCATAAGAGAATTGTGGAGTCCTTCCCCATAAGCCGTGTCTATCAGGCACACATTCCCACCTATCCTTCGGGACACTGGCTTTTCGGTTTTGCCTCTAAAAAATATCATCCCTTAAAGGATTTGCAGGAAGCCCGCTGGAATTTAAGAGGACTTTCCTGCCGCTACTATACAACCACATTACACAAGGGCGCATTTTATTTACCCGCCTATGTAGAGGAGCTTTTAAAAGATGTTGAACAGAAATATTGAGGTGTTTATGGGCTGCGAGAGCAGTTTTGAAGAGGCTGAGACTGTCCTTTTCGGCGCTCCCTTTGACTCCACAACCTCTTACCGACCCGGCACAAGGTTCGGGTGCAGCACAATCCGCCACGAGTCCTTCGGTATAGAGAGCTACAGCCCCTATCAGGATAAGGATTTATTTGACGGCAAAGTTATGGACAGCGGCGATATTGAGCTTCCCTTCGGATGCACCGAGGATGCCTTAAATCAGATTGAGGAAAGAGCGGCGGATATTCTCGCAGCGGGCAAAAGACCCTTTATGCTGGGGGGAGAGCATCTTGTCACTTTGGGAGCATTTAGAGCGGCGGCCAAGAAATATCCCGATATCTGCATTATCCACTTTGACGCCCACGCCGATTTGAGAGAAGATTATTTAGGCAATAAACTTTCCCATGCCTGTGTTTTAAGGCGCTGCTGGGAGATAATAGGTGACGGACGTATTTTCCAGTTCGGTATACGTTCAGGTGACAGGGAAGAGTTTTCCTGGGGAAAGGAACACGTTAAAACCTGCCGTTTTAATTTCGATACCCTTAAGGAAACCCTTGAAGAGTTAGGGGATAAACCCGTTTACTTTACTGTAGATCTTGACGTCCTCGATCCCTCAGTATTCCCGGGAACGGGAACGCCCGAGCCCGGCGGAGTAAGTTTTGAGGAAATGAGAAAAAGCGCCGTTCTTGTCTGCGAAAAGGCAAATGTAGTTGCCTGCGACGTAAACGAACTTAGTCCCCACTATGACCACAGCGGAATTTCCACCGCTGCGGCCTGTAAAACAGTAAGAGAGATGCTTCTTGCATTTCAGAAATAAAGTGAAAAGAAAAGAGGAGATTAAAATGGGAAAAGCTCTTATAATAGGATGCGGCGGCGTTGCCTCCGTTGCAATCCATAAATGCTGCCAGAACAGTGAAGTTTTTGAGGAAATCTGCATTGCAAGCCGTACAAAGTCAAAGTGCGACGCTCTCAAAGAGAAGCTGGAGGGCACAACAAAGACAAAGATTACAACTGCGAAAGTTGACGCTGATAATGTGGACGAGCTTATCGCCCTTATTGAAGAGGTAAAGCCCGACGTAGTGCTGAACCTTGCCCTTCCCTATCAGGACCTTACAATAATGGACGCCTGCCTTGCCACAAAGACCAATTATGTGGATACGGCAAACTATGAGCCTGAGGATACCGCAAAGTTTGAGTACTGCTGGCAGTGGGCATACAGAGAGCGCTTTGAAAAAGCGGGAATCACCGCTCTTTTAGGCAGCGGCTTTGACCCGGGCGTTACAGGGGTATTTTCAGCTTATGCACTTAAACATGAGTTCGATGAAATCAACTATATTGATATTCTCGACTGCAACGGCGGCGACCATGGCTATCCCTTCGCTACAAACTTCAATCCCGAAATCAATATCCGTGAGGTTTCCGCAAAGGGCTCCTACTGGGAGGACGGCCACTGGGTTGAAACAGAGCCTATGGAGATAAAGAGAGAGTACGACTTTGAGGGAGTAGGTAAAAAGGATATGTACCTTCTCCACCATGAGGAGATCGAAAGTCTTGCCCTGAATATCCCCGGCATTAAGAGAATACGCTTCTTTATGACCTTTGGCCAGAGCTATCTTACCCACCTGAAATGCCTTGAAAACGTGGGCATGACATCTATTGAGCCCATTATGTACGAGGGCAAGGAAATTGTTCCCCTCCAGTTCCTTAAAGCAGTGCTTCC
>CAUDRD010000254.1 GCA_958451705.1 uncultured Oscillospiraceae bacterium | reverse complement strand
TCAACCTTTGCAAGGTTTCCCGTGACGGTAACAGCTCCTTCCGGACACGCCTTTACGCACTTCATGCATCCTATGCAGCCTGCTGAACAAGCCTTTCTTGTAGTCGCACCTTTGTCGGCGTTGCTGCAAAGCACAACGGCTTTCGCCTCGTGGAGAGGCATAAGCTTGATAATATGCTTGGGGCAGGTGTTAATGCACATTTTGCAGGCACGGCAGGCCAGAGGATTAATCCTTGCAACGCCGTCGCAAATGGAAATTGCACCGTAGGGACAAACGTTTGCACAGTCGCCGAAGCCGATGCATCCGTAAGTACATTCACCGGGACCTCCGAAAAGCTGAGAAGCCATTTTACAGCTCTCAACGCCGCTGTAAACGAGCTTGGTGTCCGTATTCTTTGAAGTTCCGTTACACAGAACAACAGCGGTCTGGGGCTTAATGGTTCCTGCTGAAACTCCCATTATTTCCGCAACCTTTGCGGCTACTTCATTTCCTCCGGGAGCACAAAGAGAAGTTTCATTTGTCTTTCCCTCTGAAAGAGCTTTGGCATATCCTGAGCAGCCGGAAAATCCGCAGGCGCCGCAGTTGGCTCCAGGAAGAACCGCTTCGATTTCCTCAGCTTTTTCGTCAACGGGAACAGCCATTACGATTGAGGCGATTGCAAGTCCGAGACCGGCTATAAGACCGATGGCGGAAACAATAACGACAGGTAAAAATATTGACATAACTTTTCCGCCTCCTTAACCGAAAATACCGTCTATGATTCCCGTAAATCCAAGGAAGGAAACGGAAACGAGAGAAGCGGCTACAAGTGTTATGGGCAGACCCTTAAGTGATTTTGGAATGTCACAGGATTCGAGTCTTTCTCTGACTCCTGCAAACATGACCATGGCCAGCATAAAGCCGAGGCCGGCACCGAGGGAGTTGACAACTGACTGCATGAAGTTGTAGCTTTTGTCAATGTTGAGAAGTACAACGCCCAAAACTGCGCAGTTAGTTGTAATAAGTGGAAGATATATGCCAAGGGAGTTATAAAGAGGTGGCATATACTTTTTAAGGATAATTTCAACGAGCTGAACAAGAGCCGCAATAACCAGGATGAAAACGATTGTCTGAAGATAGGCCATATCGTTTTTAACAAGGAGCAGGTTAATGGGGTATGTAACGGCAGTTGAAAGAACCATAACGAAAATAACGGCGGCGCTCATGCCTGTTGCCGTTGAGAGCTTTTTAGAAACTCCGAGGAAGGGGCAGATACCGAGGAACTTTGCAAGAACGAAGTTTTCTGTAAGTATTCCGGTTAAAAGAATAGCTAAAAATGCTTTCATGCCTTTTCTCCTCCCTCACATTTATTTTCTTCACCTTTCATTGAGCAGGTAGCAGCCATGGGGCATCCCTTACAGCCTTTAAGCTCTGCTTTGGGCTTACCTTTCTTTTCGGAGATGCGGTTTGAAAGAGCTATGAGCATACCGAATACGAAGAAACCTCCGGGAGGAAGAATGAAGATTACCATAGGTGAAATGGAAGCGGGGATAATCTGTGCGCCTAAAATTGTTCCGGCACCCAGGAGTTCTCTGATTGTACCCATGGCGATAAGAGCGGCGGTGAAGCCAACACCCATTCCGAGACCGTCAACGGCGGAAGCGAGAACGGGATTTTTGCTTGCAAAAGCCTCAGCTCTGCCGAGGATGATGCAGTTAACAACTATAAGGGGAAGATAAACGCCCAGCTGTTCGTCAATTTGAGGCAGGAATGCTTTAACAAGCATCTGAACGATGGAAACGAAACCGGCTATAACAACGATAAATGCGGGAATACGCACCTTTTGAGGAATAACCTTTCGCAGGGCGGAAATAACGATGTTTGAACAAACAAGAACAATGGCAGCGGCGGCTCCCATACCCAGTGCGCTTTCAACGGAGGTTGTAACGGCCAGGGTGGGGCAGGTACCGAGTACAAGCCTTAAAACGGGGTTTTCAACTATAATGCCTTTTGTAAACTCTTTGGCAAGACTTTTTTTCTCAGCCATTATTTAGCACCTCCTGTAACCAAGCTGTAAAGCTCAAGGGCGATGTTAACAGCATCTGTGAAAGCTTTAGATGTAATTGTTGCGCCTGTAAGAGCCTGAATTTCATTTTCCGACGGCGAGCTTTTTGCAACGCCGATTTCACCGGATTTACCTATATACTGATCTCTGAAGCTTTCCTTCTGTGCGTTCATACCAAGGCCTGCTGTTTCGGAAAGTGAGAGAGCCTCAACTCCGGTAACCTTGCCGTCAGCGGAAACGCCTGTCATGACTTTAACTTCTCCGCCGTAGCCTTTAGTGGAGGTAGTGAAGATATATCCGACAACGTTCTTTTCGGCATCGAGACCTACGCAGTAGGTGTATTCAGTGCCGTCAAGGGTTATGGTTTTGTTTTCGTCGTCAAAGTAAGAAGCTTCTGAAAGAACTGTTTTTCTTGTCTGAATTTCTGTTTCTGTGCTGAGCTGCTCAATAAGCGGAGCTGTAATATTGTTTGTAATGGCAAGAAGAAGTGTAACCACAAGGCTTATTACAAACAGTGAAACGGAAGGAACCAGCACTTCTTTAGATGGAAATTTCTTCATGCCTTTTTCGCTCCTTTCTTTTCCTTGACATATCCGAAGGGCTTAGGAGTTGTAAGCTTTTCGATATGGGGAACAAGTATGTTCATAAGGATAATTGAGAAGGAAACGCCTTCGGGGAGACTGCCGAAAAGTCTTATTACGCAGGTTATAAGACCGCAGCCTATGGCGTAGATAATTTTACCCTTTGTGTTGATGGGGGA
>CAUDRD010000253.1 GCA_958451705.1 uncultured Oscillospiraceae bacterium | reverse complement strand
GTAGCTGCTGCTGCAAACGATGGAGTTTTCAAAATCGGTCTTGACCCTGAGTTCCCGCCCATGGGCTTCCGTGATACAGACGGAAATTATGTAGGCTTTGATATCGACCTTGCAAAAGAGGTTGCAAAGCGTCTTGGCATGGAGTTTGAGGCAGTGCCCATTAACTGGGACGCCAAAAACATGGAGCTTGGCGCAGGTAACATTGACTGCATTTGGAACGGCTTTACAATGACAGGCCGTGAAGGAGATTACCTTTGGACATCACCTTATGTTGAAAACGCACAGGTTATTGTAGTAAAAGAAGATTCAGATATTAAATCTGCTGCCGATCTTGCAGGTAAGATTCTTGCTCTTCAGCAGGGTTCAACTGCTGAGAACGCTCTTAATTCCAGAGCTGATATTAAGAACTCTCTTGCCAATAGTCTTTTTGTTGCCGATAACGTATCAGCTCTTCAGGAGCTTAAAGCCGGTAGTGTTGATGCAGTTCTCGTTGACGAGGTTGTAGCAGATTATTACATAGCTAAAAATCCCGGTCTTAAAGTTATTGACTCAATCGCTAAAGAGAGCTACGGAGTAGGTTTTGCCCTTGGAAATTCAGCACTGAGAGATAAGGTTGAAACAGCTCTCAACGATATGGCAAAAGACGGAACTATGAAGAAAATTTCCGAGCAGTGGTTCGGTAAGGATATCACAATTATTGGAAAAGCAGCTGATTAATAATTTCATGGTTATGTCAGAGGCAGGCTCAGGTCTGCCTCTGTTTTTCGGATAATTATATTGAATGGAGCGCTATTATATGTATTACAGCCTTTTGACACTGGCACTGACAAGGCAGGAATTTCCGGCTATTGTAAAACAGCTCGCTGAGGGCTATGTGGACGTATTAAAGATTTTTTTCCTCACTCTATTAATATCACTTCCTCTTGGACTTGTTGTCGCCTTTTGCAGAATGTCAAGGTATAAACTTATAAGTCTGCCAGCTAAGTTTTATATTTCGATTATGAGGGGAACCCCTCTTATGCTTCAGCTTATAGCGGTATATTTTGGACCTCCTCTTATTTTAGATACAAGTATGCCGTCAAATTATCGCTTTATAGCGGTTATTATAGCTTTCGGTATAAACTACGCCGCTTATTTTGCTGAAATTTACCGCGGCGGAATTGAAGCTGTTTCCAAAGGACAGTATGAAGCGGGAGAAATCTTAGGGTTCTCAAAATCCCAGATTTTCTTTAAAATTGTTTTCCCGCAAATGGTTAAAAACATACTTCCTGCGACTACAAACGAGATAATCACCCTTGTAAAAGATACCTCCCTTGCTTTTGCAATATCCTATGTGGAAATGTTCACAATTGCAAAGATGCTTGTAAACTCTACCTCTTCTCTTATTCCCCTGGTAGTAGCCGGTGCTTTCTACTACGTTACAAATCTTGTTGTAGCGTTTGTAATGGGAAAAATTGAAAAACGTATGAATTATTTTAACTGATGGGAGGGCTTTGAAAATGAGTGTTTTGAAAATCAAAAATATAAGCAAAGCCTTCGGTGAACTGGTTGTGCTCAAGGACATCTCCCTCAACGTTGAAAAGGGAGAGGTTGTCGCTATAATCGGCCCCTCCGGCTCGGGAAAATCCACTCTTCTCAGATGTGCAACTCTTCTTGAAAGAGCCGACGGCGGAGAAATAGAATATGCAAACGGCGGAAAGATGTTTTGGGAGGAGGACGGAAAAATCAAGTACGCCTCCAAAAAGGAACTGAAAAAAATCCGCACCTGTTTCGGTCTTGTTTTCCAGAACTTTAATCTGTTCCCCCACATGACGGTGCTTAAAAACATTATTGAAGCCCCTGTTTCAACGGGGATGATGAAAAAGCCCGAGGCAAAGGAAAAGGCCATGGAGCTTTTGAAGAAAATGGGTCTTGAGGATAAAGCTGACGCTTATCCGGGACAGCTTTCCGGAGGACAGCAGCAGCGCGTTTCAATAGCAAGAGCCTTGATTCTCAATCCTTCCGTACTGTTTTTTGATGAGCCCACTTCGGCCCTTGACCCGGAGCTTACAGGTGAGATTTTAAAGGTAATTAAAGAGCTTGCTTTAGAGCATATGACAATGGTTATTGTCACCCATGAAATGGGCTTTGCCAGAGACGTTGCAGATAAAATCATATTTATGGATGGCGGAGTCATAGTCGAGCAGGGAAAAGCCGAAGATGTAATCAACAATCCACAGAACGAAAGGACAAAAGCATTCCTCGGAAAATTTCTTGATTAAGGCTTTGTGACGATTGACAAAATTAAAATTTTTCGCAGAAATTCGGTATTGGCGAAAATTTTAAATATTTTAGACTATAAAATCCCGGAAACTAACCGGGGTTTTATTTTTTTGCTTAAATTTGACGCTGCTTTTGTCATTTACATAGAAATTTTATCAGATATTAGGTGTAAATTGCACAATTTAACGGATGAATTCTTTAAAAACAAAAAATTCTCCAAAAGTCAAAAGTAAAAAAACTAATCGAGCGATTACTCGTTTTTAAAGGCGAAAATTCATTATATTATTCAAAAAACGAAAAAATTACCGGCAAAATAAATGAAAAAACTAAAATAAAATTCGTTTTTTTAAACGTATCATTAACATCTTGTTCATTGACATCAAAAGCGGTTTTTGTTAAAATGGTTGCGAACTCAAATTACAGCAGTGAGTTTTTTATCGGTTAAGGCACGGAAATGTTAAGTTTTTAGGAAAGAGACTTTGCAGCCTGTTCCGAATGAGCGCTCACTCTAAAAAGAAGGAGGAAACGATAGTGTTAACTAAA
>CAUDRD010000252.1 GCA_958451705.1 uncultured Oscillospiraceae bacterium | reverse complement strand
GCATCATTAATGTCCGCTGCGAAAACAGTCCATCCTTCTGCTGCCATTGCTTTTGCGCAAGCGCCGCCTAATCCGCCTGCACCGCCTGTAAACAATGCATACTTCATAATTTACTCTCTCCTTACATTAAATGTAAATCGGAAAATACCTTTTTAAAAAGCAATTTCCATACATTAAAAACAATTATACCTTTGCGAAAATGCAATGTCAAGTGTGGCAACTTTTACTGAAAATTTGGTTGCTGGATAAAGACAATAGGGAAAAAACGAAAAAATTTGCTTTTTACATGAAATCTCAAAAAAAAATGTGCTTATTCAAAAAAATATCGTAAAAAGTTGAATAGATTATGTGCATATTGAAAAAAATACATGTATAATTAATTTTAAGCATATTATTATTTAATATTTTATTAATCTTTAAGTTATTTTTAATCTACAAATTTTGGCAGATTTTGTTCAGCCAAAATGGTTGTGTTTAAAGGGTGAGCCAAACTCATTACTGGATAAAATTTAACAATAGATAACTTAAAGAAAAATGAGATTTAAGTAAAAGCTAAAATATAGCTATTTTCAAAACATTAATCAAGAAAATCTCATAATGAAATAAAATATGAAAGTATTAAATTTCAAAAATATGATAATAAGTTATAGCAATAATAAATACATAATCATATTTTACTTAATTTAAATTGCGTAAAAAGCAAAAAAGCACCGTTTATCCGGTGCTTTGATTTTAAAATAAAAACCCGCCAAGCCGTCATGCAGCTGATTATAACCTGCCTAAAAAGCAGGTGGGTATGCGCCGTACGTTTTCATGCTCCCACCGTCCGGTGTTGTAACCGGGAGGTCTGCAATAGTCCATCCGAGCAAGCATTCCCTAATAAAGTGTGTTGGGTTATATTAACTGCATTTAAACGCACAAGGCAGGAATTATTTAATTCTCGTCAGTGATGTCGTAAATTTCACCGAGCCGCTCTTCAAAAATAGCGGCTATCTCGTCAAATTCAGCATCATCTTCTATAGGAGCTAAAAAACTGTCTCCCTCTGTTTCTTCAACTTTCAGAATTATAAGTTCGCCGTCGTCTTCTATCATTTCCTCTGGATCGTCATAATATGCAGTAACGGCAACATATCTATCTGTATCAGTTTCGATGCTGTCAAGAATTTCAAAAGTGTGCTCATTGCCTTCTTCATCGGCAACTGTTAAAATATCAGGTGAGTAATCTTCGTTCATAACTACGCTCCTTTTGTGAAAGCCTACTTCATAATTTTAGCTGTTTTTTAGCTTTAAGTCAATACACAATTTTAATGAATTTTTTAACTAAAAATATAGCACTATTTTCTTTTTAAAATGTTGACAATACATAAAAACGTGTTATAATTTAGTTGAAGTTAAGGAAAGAAAGTAAGTAGGTTAGAAGAATCAGCAGAGTGAGTTTGAATTAAAAGGAGTCAAGTTTATTTTGTTAGATGGTAAAAGTGCTGATGTTCTTTCCTTTAACTAAAAGATAATAAGGAGGCGGTACCAATGTACTGTGAATGTGAGCCGTACAATAAGGCCGCCGGTTTGAGAGCTGAAATTTAAAAGTCTCTGATTAGCACTAAGGTTGAAACGAACAAATGTGGTTCGGCAATTTAATTTAAGGAGATTATCCGTAACAAGAAAGAGGCTTTAAACGGCAGATTTTAATTCTTAACCGGTGTGAATTAGAAAAGTTAATATTATATATTAAAAATTATGTATTCTGCCGGCATAATAAAATAAAACAAACATACAGATTTCTTATTTTGTGTTAAAAATTTGCAATAAAATAAAATTAAAATGCAAATATAGTGAAGGACATAAAAGAAGATATTTTTTTAAAAGGTGTGTTTCCGGTGTTCTAAAAGTTCAAGCCTCAACGGTTTACATCGTTGAGGCTTTGGTTTTTAAGTTTTGGGGAGGTATAGATTATGAAAAAAACTGTAATTACAATAGGACGTCAGTTTTGCAGCGGCGGTCATGATATAGGCGAAAAGCTCGCTGAGGAACTTAATATTCCTTTCTATGATAAAAATCTTATTAGTTTAGCCGCTAAAAAGAGCGGTATGAGTGAAGAAGTTTTAAAAGCAGCTGATGAATATCCGACAGACAGTTTGCTCTATAATCTTTCCCTTGGAAACGCTCTTTTTGCTTTTGGCGATATGTCTTCCCGTGAAATGCCGGTAACTGATAAACTTTTTATACTTCAGTCTGAAATAATCAAAAACGCAGCAAATGAAGGCTCCTGTGTTATTGTCGGAAGATGCGCAGAAAATGTTTTGGAAGGCAGAAAAGATTGCATAAGCGTTTTCATTTATGCTGACATGGATTATAAAATCCAGCGCTGCATAGACGTTTATAAAATCGCTCCCGAAAAAGCCAAGAGCTTCATTACCAAAACTGATAAACGTCGAGAATCATATCATAACTATTTTTGCGATACCAAATGGGGTTCTCCGGAAAGTTACGATATGATGCTTAATAGCTCTAAAATGAGCGAAAGAGAAATAATTGACGTTATAAAGGCGTATATTGAAAGCAAAGAATAAATTTAACCGAAATTACATAACTGAGAAAGGCGCATCAAGCGCCTTTTTTCTTTGCTTATGAAAATGCAGTTTATGATAAAAAGTGAGCTCTGCTTTACATCCTACTGTGTCGCAAAAAGTCCTTTCTGCATATTATGAAAACATAACGTATTAGTGTAAGGAGTGATTTTTGTGACATATTACAGCTTTTCACAGGCTCTAAAGCAGCCTCCCAGTTTAAAAGTAAAGCTGAAAGACATAGGTGC
>CAUDRD010000251.1 GCA_958451705.1 uncultured Oscillospiraceae bacterium | reverse complement strand
ATTACATCTTTACCTACACATTCCTGGTCAATAACTACCGTATAGCCTTTAATAATCCCTGAGCTTTCCAGCTTTCTTATGCGCTCTATAACTGCCGACACTGACATGCTTATTTTTTCTCCTATTACCGAAGCGTTTTCACGGGCATTTTTTCTAAGGCAATTGAGAATTTTTATATCTATTTTATCCATAATATTCACCACTTGTATCCTCTTTTTGTATATTTTAACACTAATTCGAAAAAAGTAAAGCACATTTAGAAATTTACATAATTATTTCTCGAAACAGCCATTAAACGCAAAAATATTTTCAAATACACTCTAAAATACTATATCAAACCAAAAAAATTACTGTAATAATTAAAAAAACAGCGTACGCTTTTTTAAGTGCGTACGCTGAGGCAAAATATTTATGGAAAATTTTTAAGTTAAGTATAACTGTATTCAAAAGTTATTACGACAAAATTACGCTCATCGAGCTTTTTAACTTCGTCTTCAATAGTTTTCCTTAGCTGTGAATCCTTCATCTGGAATTTGTGAGGCTTTACAAGGTCGAAAACTATATTTGTATGGGTCGGTCCCACAACTACACGAAAATCATGAATGGAAAGTCTTTCATCTATTCTCTTTACTATTTCAGTTACATCTTTTTTCAGCTCCAACACCTTCTCATCATCGGTTACAATTGGGTCAAGATGAATAACTGTAAATATTCCAAACTCTTTATATATATCACGCTCAATAAGGTCAATTGTATCATGGCTGTGGATTATATCGGCATCAGCGGGAATTTCAGCGTGAGCCGAGGCAAAAATGCGGTTGGGACCATAATTATGTATCATAATATCGTGAACGCCAACAACGCCGTCGTAGGATAAAATTTTATCCTGAAACTCTTTTACAAGCTCAGGTGACGGACTTTCGCCTAACAGCGGTCCCACCGTATCTTTAAGTATTCCTATACCGGAAGCAAAAATAAACAGAGCAACAATTATTCCCATATATCCGTCCAAAGGAATATCTGTAAAGGCTGCACAGATAAGGGAAATCATAGAAACAGTTGTAGCCGCCGTATCGCTGAGGCTGTCGGCTACAACGGCTGTCATTGCTGGAGAATTTATGCGTTTACCAAGACTCCTATTAAAATACGCCATCCAAAGCTTTACGCATATTGAAAGAACAAGAACTGCAATAGCCGGCCAGCTGAATTTGAGAGGAGCGGGATTTATTATCTTGTCTATTGACGACTTTATAAGCTCGTATCCCATCATCAAAACTAAAAAGGATACTACAAGCGCACATATATATTCGAGTCTTCCGTGACCGAAAGGATGCTCGTCGTCGGCAGGCTTACTGGCAGCTTTAAAACCGAATACCGTCACTATTGATGAACCGGCATCGGAAAGGTTATTTACGGCATCGGCAGTAATGGAAATACTGTTTGAAAAAGTGCCGATTAAAAATTTTGAAACTGCAAGAATAATATTGCATACTATTCCCACTGCACCGCCAAGTATACCGTATTTTTCTCTGACTTTTGCATTCTTTACATTATCCGCATCTTTTATAAAAAGCTTTATAAGTAACTTTGTCATCTATGTAAGACCCTCTTACTAAAATTATTTTACAAGCGTAACATCTAGACGATTGTACGGAATTGTTATGCCGTTTTCATCAAAGGCAACCTTTACCTTTTCCTGAACGGAATAATAAAGATCCCAGTATTTATCGCTGTCGCACCACATCTGAAGCACCAGGGCAATTCCGCTGTCACCATGTTCTTTGACGGCTACGAAAGGAGCCGGATCTTTATGGCATTGTTCATGTGCAGACGCAACTTGCAGCAGCACATCCTTCGCTTTAAAAATATCATCATCATAGCTGATTGAAAAAACAAGGTCAAGCCTTCTTGTATCGGCAGCGGTATAATTGATGATATTGTTGCTTGTAATATGGGAATTCGGAATAATTATTCTTTTATTGTCTATTGTTCTGAGAACAGTATCCATAATTCCTATTTCAAGCACTGTTCCCGATACATTTTCAAGCTCAACATAATCGCCGCACTTGAAAGGTTTGTTCATAAGTATCTGAACTCCACTCGCAAATTGTGAAACGCTGTCTTTTAAGCCAACACCTGCCGTAACTCCCGCAGCTCCGATTGCGGCAATAAAGGAATTAAGATTAATACCCAAGGTTGAAAGCGCTGAAATAATTACACCGAATTTTAGAAGTAAAGAAATTACCTTCGCTGCAAAGGGATAAATAGTAGCATCTATATTTCTGTTTTTAAGAGTTTTTACCACGAGCTTTCCGACAAGATTTGAAAGCCAAAAACCTACGCCTAAAATTATTAAAGCTAATATTAAATGAGGAAGAAAATCTATTATTTTTTTTACAAGATTATTCTTCGTCCATTCCTGCAAACTTTCTAACATAACTTTCCCTCCCGTCTATATTCAAATAATTATATCATCAATAAACTTGAAAGAAAAGTTTTTATATAAGATTTAATATTTGATTTAATTTTTCGAGCTTGTGGAGGAAATGTTAACCGCTAAAATTTTTTCTCCGCTCTTTAAATAAATTTTTAAATCTGAATTTAAAAAAGCATCGACAGATATATCAGAAAAAAATATGTTAAACAAATATCCATTTTTGCAAGGGTTGCAAAAATATTCTGATACATTTTTAAAAACAAGTTTTAAATCTTCCTTTTTATCATCATTATCAGCGGTTACATTTACTCCCTCTATTTTTATTATTGTACCCTTCCCCCATGAAAACAGTTTCACTTCACAGTCTGTATGGCCTGCAC
>CAUDRD010000250.1 GCA_958451705.1 uncultured Oscillospiraceae bacterium | reverse complement strand
TAAAATTGTATGGTAATGAAAATGGGGTATTGTGCGAAAAAAGACTCGATTATTTCGACAGAAAAGACCGTTTTCCATGGACTGAAAAAACGGTTAAGGTAGTCCCCGATGAGATTAAGGAGCAAGATATAATGAATTCCCTTCAGGAAATTTGGACACGTGTTCTTGAACACTGCAAAGGCAAAATGACAGAGGTAGCCTTTGACACATGGATAAAACCGCTCAAGCTTACCGGTTTTGAAGACGGCGTATTTATTATTGAGGCAGACGCAGAGTTTTCAAGAACTCTTGTAGAAAATAAGTTTTCAAAAACCCTTGAGGAAGCTTTTGAAAGCGCCACCGGTTTTAAAACAGATTTTAAACTCACAGTAAAAAAGCCTCAGAATTCAAAAGCTGAAACCGAAAATGAAAATTCTATTGTAAAAACTGCTGATGAGCTTCCCGTTACATACCGTAAAAAAATCGTAAGCGATTATACATTTGATACCTTTGTTGTGGGCTCTTCAAATAAATTTGCCTATGCAGCAGCGCAGTCCGTTGCCAAAAATCCCGGAAAAACATATAATCCGCTGTTTATATACGGAAATTCAGGTCTTGGTAAAACCCATCTTTTAAACGCAATATGCTGCGAGATAAAAGAAAATAATCCAGATGCAGAAATTATATATACAAGCGGCGAAGATTTTACAAATGAGCTTATCTCTTTCCTTACAACGGATAAACTCACCTCGGTATTCCATAACAAATACAGGAACGCTGATATTCTTTTAATCGACGATATTCAGTTCCTTTCAGGTAAAGTCAGAACTCAGGAAGAGTTTTTCCATACCTTTGAAACTCTCAATAAAGCCGGAAAACAGATAGTTCTCACCTCCGACCGTCCTCCAAAAGAGATAATGACTCTCGAAGAGAGACTTAAAACACGCTTTGAATGGGGACTTATAGCCGACATTCAGCCGCCAGATCTTGAAACAAGAATGGCAATAATAAGAAGAAAAGCTGCTTCTCTTAATTTTGATATAAGCGACGATGTAATTCAGTACCTTGCTGAGAAAATAAAGAAAAATATCCGTCAGCTTGAGGGAGCCGTTAAAAAGCTCAAAGCTTATAACGATATTGAAGGACACGCTCCTACTCTTTCAATGGCACAGATCGCTATTAAAGATATTCTCAGCGATACCCAGCCCATTCCGGTCACAGTTGAAAAGATAATAAATGAAGTTGCAAGAACCTTTAATATTCCTCCGGAAGAGATAAAGGGCAAAAGGCAGGATGCAAACATCTCTGCTGCAAGACAGGTTGCAATTTATGTTGTAAACGAGATTACCGGTATGTCCCTTAAAGCTGTTGGAGCCGAATTTGGAGGCAAGGATCACTCTACAATCCTTTATAATATAAGAAAAGTAAAGGATAAAATGAGCAAGAATGCAAACTTTAAAGCTACCGTAACCGATATAATAACCAATATAAAAGACAGCTGATTTTTAACAGTTTCTTCCACATTCCACACACATGTTTCCACATAGCCTTGGAAAACTTAAAACCTTTAAAATCCTTAACAAATTTTTCCTTTAACTTAAACATTTTGAAAAGTCCTCTAAATTCATAAGCCAAAAGGCTTTCAGGGCTTTTTCAACAGTTTCAACAGGCCCTACTGTTACTACTAAAAAATATAATATATATTTATTTAAATAATCCGGAAAAAAGTTTTCCGGTCTTTCAGGAGGTAAATGGGATGAAGATAGTTTGCAGCACTGAAACTCTTTCTCAGGCATGTCAGAACGTTCAGAGAGCTGTTTCAACAAAAACCTCAATTCCGGCAATTGAAGGTATTTTATTAAAAGCCGAAAACGGTAAGCTTTATCTTACAGGATATGACCTTGAAGTTGGAATCAATACATCAATTGAAGCAAAGATTGAACAGGAGGGCAGCATTATCCTTAATGCACGTTACCTCTGCGATATTATCCGCCGTCTTCCCGACGAAGAAGTCGAAATCGAAGCTGATGCAAGACAGCTTTGCTATATAAGAAGCGGAGAGACAAATTATTCTCTAAATGGAATTTCTGCGGAGGAGTATCCCGAACTTCCCAGCGTTACTGGCGGAGCTCCTGTTATAATCGACCAGGGAATACTCAAAAACATGATAAGACAGACTATTTTCGCCGTTGCCGACAACAACAGCAATGTTGTATATACGGGTATAAAGTTTGAAATAGAGAAAAATCAAATTAAGCTTATTGCCGTTGACGGCGTTCGTCTTGCAATAAGGACGGAAGAAATTGACTACGACGGTGAAGAGCTTTCCTTTATCGTTCCAGGAAAGACCCTTTCTGAGGTTATGAAGCTTATTGACGAGGAAGAGGCGGATGTTTCTCTCGGAGTCGGTAAAAGACATATTGTTTTTGAAGTTAACGGATACAGCATTGTTTCAAGACTTCTTGAAGGAGAGTTTCTTGATTACAAGAGCGCCGTTCCCGCATCATTTACAACAACAGTAAGAGTAAGCACAAAAACTCTTATGAGCAGTATCGACAGAACTTCTCTCCTTATTACGGACAGGCTTAAAAGTCCTGTAAGATGCATTTTTGACGATAACACCATTAAAATTTCCAGTATCACTTCTCTTGGTACAGCTAACGATAAAATTTCCGCTCAGATTGACGGCGAGAGAATTGAAATCGGCTTTAATAACAGATTCCTTATTGAAGCTCTCAGAGTATGCGATACAGATGAAGTGCTCATAAAGCTCAACAGCCCTGTTTCACCGATTATCATTCTTCCTCCCGAGGGAGAAAGCTTCCTGTTCCTTGTGCTTCCGGTAAGACTT
>CAUDRD010000249.1 GCA_958451705.1 uncultured Oscillospiraceae bacterium | reverse complement strand
GTAAAGATGTAATGGCGACGGTATCAGTTGGAATTGAACACCCAAAATATAACTCCGGATTTATAGATTTTGTTAACAGAAATAATTATATTGTCGAGTGTCATTATATAACCGGAGACTTTGATTTTCTTTTAAAAGTGATTGCGGATTCTACAACATCATTAGAAAAAATTCTCAACGATATAAAAAGTGTACCGGGAATATCCCTTACAAGAACGAATATAGTTCTTTCAACAGTAAAAAACGACAGCACGGTACTTGTTGATACATTACTTCAGTAACAATGTAAATCTGAGCGGCAGCTCATACGAAAATATAAATTAATTTACAGGAGGAAAATATTATGATTATCGGTATTCCAAAGGAAATAATGCATGACGAGGGACGCGTTTCCGCAATTCCCGAGACCGTAAAAAAAATGGTGGCCGACGGGGCAACTGTGCTTGTAGAGAGCGGTGCAGGTGCAGGTTCATTTTACAGCGATGAAGAGTATAAGGCTGCCGGTGCAGAACTTGTAGCAGATGTAGCAGAGGTTTATGAAAGAGCTGACGTTATTTTAAAGGTTAAAGAGCCTCTCTTTAATGAAGCCAAAGGCGTTCATGAAGTTGATATGATGAAAAAGGGACAGTATCTTATCACTTTCATCCATCCCGCTTCTCCAGTTAACCATGAAATGGTAAAAAATCTTGCTGCAAAGGGAGTTATCTCCATAACCCTTGACGGTATTCCCAGAATTTCGAGAGCACAGAATATGGATGCTCTTACCTCAATGAGCACTTGTGCGGGATACAAGGGAATCATGCTTGCTGCAAACGACCTTGCAAAGTTTGTTCCGCAGATTTTCTGTGCAGTAGGTATGATTAAGCCAGCCAATGTAATGGTAATCGGAACAGGCGTCGGCGGACTTCAGGCTATCGCAACAGCGAAGCGTCTTGGAGCAGTGGTATATGCAGCCGATATAAGACCCGATGCAGCAGAGCAGGCAAAGAGCCTTGGAGCAAAGGTTATAGACCTTGGTGTTCCAGCCTCTGAGGCAGTAGGTGAGGGCGGATATGCAAAGCGTATTTCCGACGAATGGCTTGAGAAAGAGCGTGCAGTTATTGCAGAGCATATTAAGGATATGGATATTGTTTTCTGCAGCGCCCTTATTCCTGGAAAGCTTGCTCCTGTACTTGTCACAGAGGATATGGTAAAGTCCATGAAGGCCGGTTCTGTTATAGTTGATATTTCAATCGACCAGGGCGGCAACTGTGCAATTACAACTCCCGGTGAGAGAGATGTTAAACACGGAGTCGTGCTTGAAGGAATCAAAAACATTCCCGGTATGCTTCCCACAAGCTCAACCTGGATGTTTGCAAACAATATTTACAATCTCCTTAAATTCCTTGCAAAAGACGGAGAAATGGCGCTCGATATGAACGACGTTATAGTACAGTCAAGCCTTGTAACTATTGACGGGGAAATAGTACATAAAGGCGCAAAAGAGGCTATGGGTCTTTAATTTAAGCTTTAAAAGCTAAAATGATTTATACGGGGTGCCATAACAGCACCCCGTTTTTCGGAGGTAGACATGAAAGAATTAATTTATGTGGTTATCTTTATAGCCGCTACTTTAATAGGATACAAGATAATTAATAATGTGCCGAGCCTTCTTCACACACCCCTTATGTCGGGCATGAACGCCCTTTCGGGAATAACAATTCTCGGCGCTCTTACCGCAACGGCTTTGGCTGTGGGAACGGGAAATAAAATTTTAGGTGTAATTGCCATTTTCCTTGCAATGATAAACGTTGCCGGAGGCTTCGGTGTTACGGGACGTATGCTGCGTATGTTCAATAAGAAGCACAAGGAGGACGGCGAACAATGACCGATTTAGTTTATTACATAATTTGTGGCGTTCTTACCGTCGGCGTTCTTGTGGGTATCGCCCTTATGAGCAAGGTAAAGCTTGCTCCCACAGGCAACCGTCTAAGTGCAGTATGTATGGCGGCGGCAATCGGTGTCACCCTTTATAAAAATGAAATTTTAACCGATTGGATGCTGTGGGCAGCCATGGCGGCAGGTCTTGTAACAGGACTTATTTGGGCAAAGAGAATTAAGATGATCGAAATGCCGGAAGTAGTTGCGCTCTTTAACGGCTTCGGCGGAGCGGCGTCTGCCCTTGTAGCTTTTATTTCCGTTGTTGGCCATCAGAGTACAGGAAAATTTGCCCTTGCCACCGGCGGTCTTGCTCTTGCAATAGGTGTTATTACCTTTGTAGGCAGTGCCGTTGCCGCAGGAAAGCTTCATAAGGTTATTTCCCAGCGACCTGTAGTATTTAAAGGTCACAGCACAATTACCACACTTTCTCTTTTAATTACTGTGGTAACGATTGTTCTTATTACCTTTGAAGTATCCCTTCTTGCAAGCTGTATTCTCTGTTCAGTTTTCAGCGCAGTTTTCGGATATGCTTTCTCTATCCGCGTAGGCGGTGCGGATATGCCTATAACTATTTCTCTTCTTAACTCATTCAGCGGTGTTGCGGGAGCAATTGCTGGTATGGCAATCGGTGATCCTCTCCTTATAGCTATCGGAGGCGTTGTAGGTGCTTCGGGTCTGCTCCTTACTCAGATTATGTGTAAGGCTATGAACCGTCATCTTATGGATATACTTCTCGGAAAGACCTCTGTTTCAGGTTCAGCGAAAAAGGCGGAGGAAATAAAAGAAGAAAAAGTGGAAGAAGATATTGCGGCTCCTGCGGAAAATGTAAAAGAAAAATCACCGGCCGAAATTTTAAATGAAGCAAAAAAGGTCATAATAATCCCTGGCTACGGAATGGCTCTTGCACAGGCTCAGCATCTGGTAAA
>CAUDRD010000248.1 GCA_958451705.1 uncultured Oscillospiraceae bacterium | reverse complement strand
GCGGCGAAGCACCTACTTTTGTCCATAGCGACAAAAGTAGGCAAAAACGCATTTAATACGCCTTGACGGTTTTCGTTTTTAGTTTATTTGCCCTTAGAAAGTGTCTCGGTAAATCGCCGCCAAGGGTCAGTGTCGGCGATTTACGGAAAAGCCTTGCTTTTCCGTTCCCTCGCTCTCCAAACTGCCTACAGCAATACGAAAAGCCGCAAGGCTATCGCACTGCTTACTCTCATTTCTGCCGGGTGAGCGTGAAGTAGGTAGGCGTAATACGAGTCATTGCTGAGTGACTGTGCTGAATTTTAGTTCTTCAACAGGCTGTTTTGCTGTTAATGTTAAATGTAATTTTAAACTTAATTAAAACTCACGGTTTTCATAAAACTTAATTGAAATCATAGCCGATATTACCACGAGAATAATAGAAATCGGAAAGGCAATCAGTCCACCGCTTAAATTTTCCATAGGGATAGGTTCCGTGGTGGGAGTGAAAAGTCCCGATGCGTTTTCAGCGATACCTCCGCCTATTGCCGAAATGGCGGCAATTGAAATAAGATACCATATTCTTCCCTTTTCCACACCCATTTTAAATATGGGCGGAAAGGCAATAGCCGTATATATAAATCCCAAGGACGCAGATATTACAGCCATTGAAAAGTAAAATCCTATATCCCAGCTGCCTACATTAACAATTAAGCATATAACAAAATATAAAACGGAAGCAGCGACGTTTCCAGCCATTGACAGCACATATTTGCTAAGAACCATATCGCTCCTTTTATAAGGCAGAGCTATACTGAAAACATCCCAGCGGCTTCTTTCATCAAATGACATAACTGTCATTGGGAACATTGACATAAGAAGTGATGCAAAGGCAGCGAAGAAAAGCGTTCCCGCATTTTTACCGAAAACTGATATTACCACAAACACAATGGGAGAAATAAGAATGTATCTGCACTGCTTAACCACTACATAAAAATCTTTTATCATTATGCCCTTCATCTTTCACCCGCTCCTTTTACCATAAATACAATTATCTCCTCGAGAGTTGCGCTTTCTGTCTTAATTCCCGACGCCTTTTCTCTGTCAACAAGAGCCTGAACCGAATATCCGTTTTTGCGAACGCCTATTGCCGCATCCTTTATAAACTCAAACTCAGCCTCAGAGCAGTTGACAAGACCGTACCTTTCCGTAAGAGCATCCTTTTCGTCCACAAACACGAGCTTTCCCTCATGGATAAAGGCTATATAGTCGCAGAGCTTTTGAAGGTCGCTTAAAATGTGGGAAGACATGAGCACGGAATGATCCTCCGCTCTTGTGTAATCGTAGAGAATATCCACAATCTCGTCACGGACTATTGGGTCAAGTCCTCCTGTGGGCTCGTCAAGGATAAGGAGCTTTGCCTTATGGGAAAGGGCAACCGCCATTGCAAGCTTCATTTTCATTCCCCTTGAATAGTCCTTAAAGGCTCTGTCCAGAGGAAGTGAAAATTTATCTATATAACCGAAAAATTCTTTTTCGTCCCAGTTTTCGTAGGTGTTCTTCATTATGGAGCTCACCTGTTTAACATTGATGCCGTCGGGGAAATATGACTGGTCCAGTACAACACCTATATCCTGCTTTGCCCTTAAAAGCGCGTCTTTTCCCTCTGCTCCCAAAACAGAAATTGTACCATCGTATTTTATCATTCCCAAAATTGCTTTTATAAGGGTGCTTTTTCCCGCTCCGTTTTCTCCGATAAGTCCCATAATGCATCCGCTGGGAAGAGTGAGGTTTATGTTATCGAGGGTAAAGCCTTTATATTTTTTAGTTAAATTTTTAATCTCAATTGCGTTCAAAATATTATTCCTCCTTTGAAATAATACTCAGCATTTCTAAAAGTTCTTCTCTTTGTATGCCGGCCAAAGCCGCCGTTTCACATATTTCCTGCATTAAGCTTTCTATTTTTCTGAGATACTCTTCCCGTATAAGCTCATTGTTACGCTCCGCTACAAAGCAGCCCTTAGCTGCTACTGTGTATATAAAGCCTTCCTTTTCAAGCTCATCGTATGCCCTTTTGGTAGTGATAACGCTTATATGCAAGTCCTTAGCAAGGGCTCTAATAGACGGAAGAGGCTCACCTGCTTTCAGTTCACCTGAAACTATAAGACCTTTTATCTGAGTATATATCTGGTCATAAATAGGTTTTCCTCCGGAATTGCTTATTATAATGTTAATAGCTATCACCTCCGCAGGCTAAGCCTGCACGTAATTTGCGCATTTTGTTTTCGGGTAAATTGTTCCCTTGTTGCCCGCAGCCAAGCCTACTGTAATATTGCAGCTTTTACAACAGGCTAAGCCTGCATATAATTTGGGCACTTTTTATTTCATGTACATGCAGCTGAAAGCTACCGGTTGGCTATTCAACTGTTCATATACAGTATATACAGTAATAACAGTATTGTCAACACAAATTTAAAATTTTAATTTCCAAATTCACCCTTATATTCAGCGAATAACAAACCGTTTTTAATTCTCTATTTATATAATAATGAAAAGTAATAGACCTAAATAAGGCGATATATATAAAATCCCTAAAAAAGATGCTCATCTTTGTATATGTTATCGGTGCGTTTTTTGTAGAAAAATGATTGAAAGGACATAAATTATATGATAAAATAATTGTTTAGAAAATACGGACAAGCTCCGTTTTGTACCGTTTTTCGCAGACGAGAAATTTTGCACCCATGTTTTTAGCTGAGCGCAAAATTTTTTTATGCATTTTTAAGTTGTAAGAAATTTTTTATGTTCTGAAAGGAAAGGTGAAGACTGTGGAAGCTTATTTGGTTCTTGAAGACGGCTCCGTTTATCCGGGTA
>CAUDRD010000247.1 GCA_958451705.1 uncultured Oscillospiraceae bacterium | reverse complement strand
ACACTTTTGGCAGAGGGTCAATTCGTGTTCAGTACCCTTTGCATCTTTAATCTTTATAATAGTATCATTCAAACGGTATTTGCCGTTTTCAGCACAAAATACAACGTCACCTGTAAGTTCTGGAGGTACCATTACCTTATGGGTTATAATCGCTGTTTCAGGACAAGTAGCGTATATATCTCCACCGGTAAGATGATCTCCTACTGAAACAGTAACTGTAACATCCCATTCTTTTTCTGTATCAAGAGGCGGAACTGAGGTGCCCTTACCTATAAATGCACCAAAATTCTTTTCCAACGCACCAAGGGGTCTTTCAATACCATCAAAAATATTTGTAATAATTCCCGGTCCGAGAGTTACGCACATTGGTCCGCCTGTAGATATAACCTTTTCACCTGGTTTAAGTCCTGTTGTTTCTTCGTAAACCTGAATTGTGGTAGTACTGTCATCAAGACCGATAACCTCACCTACGAGTCCAGCATCTCCTACATATACCATTTCAAGCATTTGAAGATCTGTTTTTCCTTTAATGGTAACAACAGGTCCGTTTATTCCATAAATAACATTTTCCGACACAGAAACACCCCCTTCTTATTGAAACTCTACACTTAAATTGCAGTTAGACAAAAACCATTCATATTGCTGTTCAAGTCTCGTATCTAAAGTATCATCTGCAATGAGTGTTCCGTCAGCTTTTTTTGCTTTCAGACCACCGATAAGTATATCGCTGTCTGCTGAAACAGAGCAGTTGTCGTTAAATGCTTTTGAAATAGTTTTAGCAAACTTTAAATCTGCATCCTTAACATATACCTGAGCGCCTTCACCAAGTAAATCAAAAAGAGATGCAGCGCTTTCAGCAACAAAAGATTCATAATCGCCGCTTTCTGCGAAAGCTTTTAGCTTATCTTTTGCCTCGCTGAAAACCTCAGCGGTTATTTTTTCTCTCAATTTACTTAGTTCAGTTCTGACTTTCATCATTTCGCCGGCAATTTTATTGTTAGATTCAGTTTTGCTTTTTGCAACAGATTTATTAAAAAAGTCCTGAGCCTGTTTATCAGCAGTTTTCGTTGCCTCGGCAAGCTCTTTTTTACTCTGCTCTTCTATTTCGCCTAAAATCTTATTATACTTCTCTTGCGTTTCCCGGTTTATTGAATCAAGAAAACTTTTAAGTCGTTCTTCATGATTAAGCACAGCTTTCACCTCAACTCTTTATTCCGATAGCCTCTCTTACATATTTAGTAATTGAGTCCTTTCCCCTTCCGGAACCGTGGCGATCCGGAATTTCTACAAGAAGCGGCTTTTCATGGCTCTCTTTAAGCTGTGATACAAGCTCAGGGCAGAGTTTAACAAGCTTTTCGGTTATAAGTACAATTCCAACTTCATCGTCGAGAATGGCTCTTTCCAAAGCGGCCTGAGTGTCTTCAGGGGTATGTACAACCACTCCCGAAATACCTGCCAGGCGCATACCGACCAACGTATCCTTATTGTCACTTACAAGAAAAAAGCGCATAAAATCACCACCATGGATTAAAGATTAGTTAGCTGTTCATTATCATAATTGCGATAACGAGTCCGTAAATAGCGATAGCCTCACCAAGAGCAACGAAAATCATAGATTTTGCGAATGACTTCGGGTTTTCACTTGTAGCTGCAATAGCTGCAGGAGCACCGGCTGCAACAGCGATACCGCCGCCTATACCTGAAAGTCCCATTGCAAGACCAGCAGCAATCATAACAAGACCGTTGCCGGAATCCTGAGTTGCCTGTGCGGTTTCTTCTGTTGCCTGCTGTGAAGCTGTAACGGTGCTGTTATTGGCAGCGGCGTTATCATTCTCATTTGCAGCAGAAGCTGTAAATGCAAGGCAAACCATAAGTACAGCTAAAACTGCAAGTCCTGCAAAATGTGACTTAAGTGACTTTTTAGCTGTCTGACCTTCTGACTGCTTTTTAAACATACGGTAAATTGAAAAAGTAAGGAATGCGATAGGAAGAATAATAATCATAGCGTAGATAAATGTAGACATTTTTAATACCTCCGATTAAATCAAAGTTTTTAGTTTATTTTTACAGGTTCAAAGGTTCTGCCTTCACCTGAATAACAACGGCTGAAGAGTTCGTAATATTCAAGACGCATTGCCTGAATTGAAACGAACAACGCTTCGAGGCACATAACAAGAATATTGCCGAGTATTACAACGATAATGTTTCCGTCCTTTGCTATTGCAAAAACTGCCATCATCATACCTGAGTGAACAAGTACGAAAGCTGAAATTCTCAGGAAAGAAACGGTGTTGCTGAAGAATGAAAGAATATACTCAAAAATTTCAAATGCATTTTCAAGTATGAAATCGCTTACGCTTTCCGGCTTCCAGTCGGGATGCTTATCAACAAGACCGATAAGAATTTCTTTAAAGAAGATCACTAAGATTGAAACAATCATTCCAGCAATAAATACTGGTTTTGGCAGGAAGCTTTCCGCACCCATAAAATCAAGTACGAAACATACTCCGCATAAATATAGAACGATTCCGGCAAGTCCGTTTTGGCTGAACAAGGCCTCACCTATCCGTTTGTTCTTTATGCTCTTGTACATAAAGATAAGCATTGAACACACCAATAGGACTATACCGATTCCAATTGCCATTAAAAGCATACCATTAATTGAATCCATCACATCGACGGGCTTTTCGGCAAATCCCAGAGCATGGTAAAGAGGATCCAGAGCATGTTCATAACCGAAGAAAGAACCGTAAACTGTACCGGCAACCATAGCGGAAATTCCGCACGGCACAAGTACTTTACCTATTGCCATGTGCATAAACTTCCACATAACAAAACCGGCAATTGCAAGCA
>CAUDRD010000246.1 GCA_958451705.1 uncultured Oscillospiraceae bacterium | reverse complement strand
GGTACCACCCTACTTCAGCCGCTTTATACGGCTCTCACGGACCTCCAACAAGGCCCTGACCTGTAACGCAGTCATACGTCCTGCCCTATGATTTCAAGCAGGCAACTCCGGAATGAGCTATACACAAATATTGCGGCGCCGTCTCACACCGACCGACGGCTCTCTGATGCTCGCGCAACCTGTCTTTTTTCCTTCACAGTCTTTAGGGGTAAACCAAATGCGAATTTTTAAATTGTAATTATTATTATAAAAATCTTTTTCTTTCTTGTCAACAGTATAAACGGAAAAATCTTAGGTGTAAAATTTATTAAAAATTACACGCATTTCCCGGCAGACTGCATTTTATATTTGCTTTTTCCCACATTCAAAACTGCCCGCACATGATTTAGGACAAAATAAAAAGCTCCTCTTAACCATAGGTGTAGAGAAGCTTTTTTTGTGAGAAAGTATGAAAAAGTAAACCGCATAACGACTTACCACCAAGGGTGAAATCAGTCGTTTTCCTTATAGTAAAGAAGGCAGTGACAATAGCCTGTAAAGTTTGGATCCTTTATCTGATCTCTGAACTCTTTACACATGCACTTTGTATCTTCGGTTCTCTCAAGACGACAAGGACAGTAACCGCCGGTTTTCTCAAGACCTTCTTTTACAGATTTTACTATTTCCTCATTTTCGTTAAGCCTTATTTTCATAAAACCTTTGCCTCCTTTTAGTACTGAATACCCAGCTTATCACAGTTAGCCTGATGAGTGGCATAGTCTTCCGCATAAAGAGCTTTACCGTTTTTAATTGCAAAATACAGATAATTTGTATCTGCCGGATAAAGAGCTGCTTTTATTGACTCCATTGATGGGTTGCAGATAGGTCCTGCCGGAAGACCGTCACAACGCTTTGTACTATAGTAATATTTATAGTCATTGTCCTTACCATATATTTCATAAATTACATATTCAACATAATTTATTGTGGCATCGCACTGAAGCTTCAGTCCCGCTTTAAGACGATTGTGAAGCACGGAGGATACATTCAATCTTTCATCTTCAGTCTGACCTTCTTTTTCGACAATAGAAGCTATTGTGAGAATTTCATGCATTGAATAACCGAGCTGTGCTGCACGGGAACGCATCTGTGAAGTTATGGAAGCTTCCATTGCACTTAAAAGCTTGTCCAAAACAAGCTCCGGAGACTCGCCTTTATAAAATTCGTATGTATCGGGTTTAAGATATCCTTCAAGTTTAAAGCAGACATTAGGCTGTTTCATAGCAGCAGCTACAAGGGGATATTTTGAAAAATCCGTATTCTGTGCAGCCTTAATAAATGCATCAGAAGAGCACACTCCAGCATCTCTTAAAGCCCATGACATTTTTACAAGTGTCATGCCTTCTGTAAGAGTAACCCTGACAGTATTTGATGTAGGAGCAATGTCGGCATCATCGCCACTGTTTGCACTGCCGCTGCCACTGCCGCTGTTAGCACCTTCATCATCTTCATCAAAGGGAGGGAAAGGTATGTATCCGTAATCGCTGCTGTCAGTTTCAGAATTAAGCTTTGTATCATCTGTTGTTTCGTCGTCATCTATTCCTGAACAAGCCGCCATAGCAAAGCATAGTGCAATCGCCGTAAAGCCTGCTATTAACTTTTTAAACATTAATAAAACTCACCTTTCATAAAAAAGACATATTCCGACGTATACCGCCGCTTTTTACATTATACTATATAAACATGATAATAGTCAAACCGCCTTTATGGACGTGGTAATATCTCTGAGCACAGGTTTTTATCAACAATCTCTTCAACATTCTCAAAACCGCAGTTATAAGCGAAAGTAAGCTTTGCAAAAGCCGCCTCTTCGGAGATATTTTGAAGAGGGATAAGTCCGCTCTCTAAAAGCCTTACCCCTGTTTCATAAAAATTCCCCGATGTATACTTAAAGGAACAGCCGTAAACAGGTATTCCTTCTTTTTTACATCTTGAAATAAAATCACAGGCCGATTCGTTTTCTCCTGCCGTACAGGCAGTTGCCGAATGGTAGAGGCAGTGGAGCACTGCACACGGGCGGTTATCCTCATTAAAATTAATAATAGAATAATCGAAAGTCGGATATGCAGTAAGAACAAGGACATTCCTTTTAATTTCAAAGGAAGCGGGGCTGAAATCAAAAGTATCCCTTGGTAATTCCTTCATGTTCTTATTTTTTACAAATATTCCGTTTTTAACCTCTCCAAATGGCTCGGAGCCGAAAGAAGTAATATCGTCGCTGTAGCAGTCTGCTCTGCGTACCCTTACAGCCAGATGTATAAGATTTTCTCCCTTTGAGTTTCTCCAGGGCACATATACCTGACCGTTTTCCGCTTCTCCGCTGCCTAAAAGGGCAACGGCAGAGGCAAAGTTGAAAACGCCGTTGCTGCGTTTATCCTCAAGGGGATAATTTGCGGACACTATCGCCACAGGACAGGGCAGCTTTCTCAAAACAAATGATGCCAAAGGAGCGGAAAAAGCAAGAGAATCTGTTCCGTGAGTAATAATAAGGCCGTCATAGCCTGAAAGATTCTCCGAAAGAACAGCCGTCAGCATCTTGGAAAGGGTGTCCTTACCTAAATTTTCGCTTAATGTGTTCATTATCCTTTTTACGGTAAAGACGTGTTGTCTCCCGTAACGCTGATGATAAAGCTGTGTAAGCAGAGAAGAGGTTCCCTCGTCGGCGCTTATTACTCCCCCGGAAACACTGCTTCCGATTGTGCCTCCCGTAAGCAAAACGAGAATTTTCACACACATACCCCCTTTTAGTATTATTCCTTATGTAAAAGGGAAACTATTTTCCCCTTTCCGTTATTAAAACGCAGGCGCTTATATTTAATGGCCGCCGTCATTCGGTGT
>CAUDRD010000245.1 GCA_958451705.1 uncultured Oscillospiraceae bacterium | reverse complement strand
CACACATCTTTCCACACATTGAGCAGGTGTGTCTCTCTGATGGAGGAGTGCTCTCGAAATATTCTCTTGCCTTATCGGGATCCAAAGCCAAAGAGAACATCTCATCCCAGTCAACACGGTGACGGGCATCAGACATTTTGTTATCGATATCCCTTGCTCCGGGAATACCCTTTGCAATATCGGCTGCATGAGCTGCAATAAGGCTTGCGATAATTCCCTCTTTAACGTCGTTGACATCGGGGAGACGAAGATGCTCTGCAGGAGTTACATAGCAGAGGAAATCCGCTCCGCTTGCTGCGGCAATGGCTCCACCGATAGCTGAGGTTATATGGTCATATCCGGGAGCTATATCTGTTACAAGAGGTCCGAGAACATAGAAAGGCGCATTGTGGCAAAGTCTCTTTTCAAGAGCCATATTTGCGGCGATTTCGTTCATCGCCATATGTCCGGGGCCCTCGACCATGACCTGTACATCCTTTTCCCACGCACGCTTTGTAAGGTTACCCAGCTCAATAAGCTCACCTATCTGAGCTGCGTCGGTGCTGTCGTCAATGCATCCGGGACGAAGGGCGTCACCGAGGCTAATTGTAACGTCATACTCTCTGAGAATTTCAAGGACTTCATCGTAATACTCAAAGAAAGGATTTTCGTTGCCTGTCATTTCCATCCATGCAAAAAGCAGAGAACCGCCTCTTGAAACTATGTTCATTCTTCTGCCTTCACGGCGGAAAGCTTCAACGCTGCGTCTGTTTATGCCGGCGTGAATGGTCATAAAGTCAACGCCTTCTTCTGCATGGGCTCTGATTACCTTAAGGAAATCCTTAGCGGATATTTCAAGCAAATCCTTATCGAGATAGCCTATTGCATCGTACATAGGAACTGTGCCTATCATAGCCGGTGACTTCGCAATAAGTTCACGGCGGAATGTGTTGGTCTTTCCGTAGTTGCTTAAATCCATAATGGCATGAGCTCCGTATTTTATAGCCATATCGACTTTTTCCATTTCTACGGAATAATCCTTGCAGTCGCCGGAAATACCGAGATTTACGTTTATTTTCGTTTTAAGGCCCTTACCGACTCCTTCGGGAGAAAGAGATTTATGGTTAATATTTGCAGGAATGGCTACTTCACCTTTAGCAACAAGAGCCATTACCTTTTCAGCGGGAATATTTTCCTTTTTTGCTACTGCTTCAATTTCAGGAGTAATTATCCCCTTTTTTGCCGCTTCCATCTGCGTTTTATAATTTCTCATATCTTTTTTCCTTTCTTTCGGATACTGCTTTTTGCGGCAAAAGAAAAACGGCTCCTGACAGGTGCCGTACTGAAAAGCTGCTCCCTACGCCAGTGTTAACTAACAGGTTCAAAGGGTCAGGTTTAAACCTTCTCAACTCATAAGAGTCCCCCCGCAAACAATATCCTTTTTTGTAATTTTATCTTGTTTTTCCCTTTGTGTCAATAATCCAGATGAAAACAAAGCGAAATTTATTAATTTTGATATAAACTTTTTTGCAAAACAAAAGGCGTGAACTACACGCTCACACCGTCTGAAGTACATTCCCTCTTTCACTTTTTACTCATCATTCCTGGGATAAAAACTTCGTTGTAATGTTGTTTTCTCCTTTAAAAATGAATACCGCATCGGTTTAATATCGTTAAATATTGCCGCCGCAAATTTAGCAGTTGTCCCCCTGACCTGACCAACAGCAATTACAGTTAAACGGTTCTCCGTTCAATGGCAATATTTTCTAAAAGCACCCTCATATGCCAATCAGCATTGTACAACCTCCATCCTCCATTTTGTACACTATTGTCTGTGCGGCATATGCTTTATGCTCTCTATTTAATACAACGATTTAAATATAGATTTTGTGACAAAACGTCGCATTAAAATTAAATTTTATGAATATATCAATACTTATTATATATTTATATATTTCTCCTTCTCCAAATCACTGTGACTTTCATATGTATAACAATGGTTTTGTTTACATATAGATTAGTGGAACATCGCCAATAAGGCAAACAAGGAGGGTCAGTTTTGAAAGGCATTGTCGAAGAAAGAGCTGTTTTGCTTGGAGAATATATAATCGAAAATGAAGCAACGGTAAGAGCCGCAGCTAAAAAATTCGGAGTAAGTAAATCTACGGTACATATGGACGTGTCAAAACGCTTAAAAAGAATAAATCCGACTTTATACGGACAGGTTAAAAAAATTCTCGAAGTAAATAAGGCACAGCGGCACATCAGAGGTGGTTTAGCCACTAAGGAAAAATACGCCCACATGCACAGAGATTTTTGATTTGCACTTGAAATATAACGTTAAATGAACTAAGATACTTTTATTATGAAAATTAAGGAGTTTTTAAAATGGTTAAAACTATCGGGTTTATAGGCGCCGGCAATATGGCCAGCGCCATAATAAAAGGCATGGTTCGTGCAAATTTTATGAATGGGGAAAACATTTTTGTATTTGACCTGAATGCAGAAAAATCCGAAGCTCTTAGAAAAGAGTGCGGAGTCTCTGTTGCAAAAAGCGCCTGTGAAATTGCTCGTAATTGTGACTGCGTATTGCTGGCTGTAAAGCCTATCGCCTTTCCGTCACTTTTAGGGGGAATTAAAGATGATCTTAAAGAGAACAATCCCCTTATAATCTCCATAGCCGCAGGAAAAACTACGGAATATATTGGCTCCCTTTTAGGCTATGATGCAACTATTGCAAGGGTAATGCCGAACATAAACGCCAAAGCCGGAGCCGCCATGTGCGCCTATTGCAGTTCAAAGCCCCTTACACAGGATTATGTAACATTTATTGAGGGCCTCTTTACATCAGTAGGAAGAATTATTTCCATAGGCGAAGAGATGTTCCCGCTTTTCTCAGTAATAGCCGGCTGCTC
>CAUDRD010000244.1 GCA_958451705.1 uncultured Oscillospiraceae bacterium | reverse complement strand
GTCTTTTTCCGAAACGTGAATGGGTATGGTCAGAAAGTTTTCCGAAGAAAGGCTGGAAAATAACGCCGAAAACATTGTCAAAGGTCATTATAATACCGACAAAAAGAGGTACCAAAGTAAATGCGCCCGCTGCATTTACGGTGCTTTCGCCCTGAGCCTCCATTAGTTTTATAACAAAGGGAAAAGCTTCAGCTATTTTTCGCCCCCATTCGGCAATTACCTCGGAGCGTCCTAAAATTTCGTTAAGTATTCTTGTAACATATGGGTCGTAAATGGCCCATGCCACAGAGCTTGCTAAAAAGCCAAAACCTATAAGTATGGTTTTACCGTAATTAAGCTTCTGGGCAGATTTTTCTTCCATCTTATTCTCTCCTTTTTCTTGGTTTTGCAAGTCAACATCCTGCAGGTTAAGTATATCATTATTTTAATGCAAATACAACAAATATGTACATCTTATCCTTTAATTAATTATGCAAAATATTGGTGAACGTTTTTGTCTAATTTACTCAAATAAAATTATATACATTTTACCTGCATTATTTGTATAACGTTATAACGCTGTTCAAATTACAAACAAGACCTTATAATTTAATTTTGACAAAAAAAGAAGCACACTTTACAGTGTGCTTCTTCATGGTGACCCGGACGGGAATCGAACCCGTGTTACCGCCGTGAAAGGGCGGTGTCTTAGCCGCTTGACCACCGGGCCATTTGATATATATAAAGAGGGTTCACGGCCGCCGAAAGCAGGGGCAAATCCTCTTGTTTTAAAATGGTAGCGGCAGTCGGATTTGAACCAACGACACTTCGGGTATGAACCGAATGCTCTAGCCAACTGAGCTATGCCGCCATTTGTTAACTCCACAAGTGAGCGAAAATTATTATAATATAAGCTTTTCCAATTGTCAACACTTTTTTTAAAATATCCGGTAAATTTTAAATTCTTATAACTGTCGTAAATCCCCATAGCCGAAAAAAATCATTTTATAGTGATATTGCCAAAATATGAACTATGTGTTAATATTTACACATCAAATTTAAGGACGTGATAACAGGTGTCGATCCTCTCTGTTTCTTTTTTGGTCTTTCTTGCGCTGCTGACTGTGGTTTATCACATTATGCCCGGAAAAGTTAAACCATATGTACTTCTTATAGGCAGTATAATTTTTTATCTTTCTTTTGACATCAGATATTCCATCTTTTTGCTTTTTTCCGTTATCTCAACATACGCTTGCGGCTTACTGACGGAAAAAACCGGAATCCAAAAAAGAAAAAAGCTTTATCTTATAATAACCCTGCTCATAAATATAGCCATTCTTGTAACTGTAAAATACCTGCCTTATACAGTTTCTTTAATCGGCTCAGCTTTTGGAAAGGATTTTTCAGCCTTCAAGCTTTTGGTGCCCATCGGTATTTCCTTTTACACTCTTCAAATGGCGGGCTACTGTATCGATGTATACAGAGGAGACATAAAAGCGGAAAAGAACTTTTTTAAATATGCCTCTTTTGCAATTTTCTTCCCTCTTATCCTTCAAGGACCTATATCACGCTACGGTCAGCTTGCAGATCAGCTTTTTTCAAAAAAGAAAGCGGCGGACCTTTACCGTTCAATCACTTTCGGCTCTCAGCTGATGCTGTGGGGATTTTTTAAAAAGCTTGTTATCGCCGACCGTGCAGCTATACTTGTAAACACGGTTTTTGACAACCATACCGAATATACCGCTCTGCCCATACTGGCGGCGGCTCTCCTTTATACTGTTCAGATCTACACCGATTTTTCAGGCTGCGTGGATATATGCCGTGGAGCCGGCGAACTTTTTGGAATCAGGATAATCGACAATTTCCGTCAGCCATATTTTGCCACATCAATCCCCGATTTTTGGAGAAGATGGCATATTTCTTTAAGCAGTTGGCTGAGGGATTATGTGTATATTCCCCTGGGAGGCAACCGAAAGGGCAAGGTAAGAAAATACATAAATATATTTATAGTATTCTTAGTAAGCGGCTTTTGGCACGGCGTAGGCCTTCAATACATTGCCTGGGGAATTCTTCACGGTGCTTACCAAATTGCAGGCGGAATAACTATGCCCTTGCGAAAAAAGCTTTGCTCTTCAATGCACATTAACCGTGAATCTATCCCGCACAAGCTCTTTCAGCAAGTGTTCACCTTTGCCCTTATCGTCGAATCATGGATCTTCTTCCGCAGCGATTGTGTTACAACGGCGCTGAGAATGACAAAGCGTTTAATATTTAACTGGGACGGCACTCCCCTTTCATCTCTTCTCAATTTAGGACTTGATGGTAAGGATTTTATAATTCTCGCAGTATCCCTTGTGCTACTCTTTACAGTATCAATACTGAGAGCCAAAAAAATTCCCGTGCGTGAAAAAACGGCAAAAGCTCCCCTACCCATCCGCTGGATTATTTATCTTGCCGTATTTATGGCAGTACTCATTTTCGGAATATACGGTCCAGGATATTCCGACGCATCGTTCATCTATATGAATTTTTAGGAGGATAAAAAAATGAAAAATAAAAATATCTTCCGCTGGATAAGGGGAACCGTTTTTGTAATTATAGCTGCTTTGCTCTTTTCCTATTCTTCAATGGTTTTGGAACGCAAAACTGTGGACGGTTCATGGAACTACATGGGAAAGCTCAACGAATTTTACGAAATGCCGGAAAATTCAATAGACGTAATAGCCGTAGGCTCCAGCCATATGTACTGCACCATGAATCCCTTGGAGATCTGGAATGGCAATAAGATAACTTCCTTCGTTCTTGCCACTCAGCAGCAGCCTCTCAACGCATCTTATTATTATGTTAAGGAAGCTTTAAAAACTCAGTCGCCTAAAGTGGTAATTGTTGAGGGCTTTATGGGCTACGTTGCAGATGAATACC
>CAUDRD010000243.1 GCA_958451705.1 uncultured Oscillospiraceae bacterium | reverse complement strand
GGCAAGAACCTGGAAAACGCCGATAAGAAGCGCCGTTTTGTAGCTTATAGCGTCAAAGTTTTTTATCTTAGGCGTTTTGGGATTATTTTCAAGAAGTATGAAAAGAATACCGTAAAGAATAAGAGTAATTGCAACAGTAACGTAGTTATAAAGCTTTTCTTCGAGGAAATCATCAAAGAGCACTCCGATAATTCCGGCGGGAACAACGGCTACGATTACTTTAAGCCAAAGGGAAATTGTCTCCGGCTTAAAAATAGCCCACTGCTTTGCAAAAAATCCTGCGTTTGGATTTTCTTTAATATAGTTCTTTCTGTGAGTTGCAGAGAAAGGATTAAGCTTACCAAAATAGAGAACAACAACTGCCAAAATGGAACCGAACTGAATAACTACGAGGAACATTTCCCAGAAACTGTCGGAAACATTGAGCTTTAAAAACTCGTTTGCGAGAATCATATGTCCCGTACTGCTTATGGGAAGCCATTCGGTTATACCCTGAATTATGCCGATAATTATGGTTTTAATTATCTCGATTATTTCCATTTACTATGCCTCCTGATTTTATAGCTAAACTGATTTTATCACATAGAGATTGGATAAACAACAAAAAACATAAATTTAAAAATATTTTAGATTATCAAATTTACAAATTTTAAAACTGTACATTCAAAATAATTTTTTATCTTCAAATTTTACTTGCCAATAAACAAGTCATATATTATAATATATAGGAATTGTGCTGTGTTTTATTCGGCACAAACCGTTGGAATCGTGTCCAGTTGGTCATGCGGTGTGTGGGTTCTGTGCGGCAACACGCCGTGAACCATGTCAGGCGGGGAACCGAGCAGCATTAAGCGGTTAGCGTTGTGCGCCACAGTTTCGCCTGCACACCGTGTGACCAAAGGGACAGGGTTCTTTTTTTCTGTCTTGATTTTTACTAAGGGAGGGTTTACTTTGTATCAGGTTCTGTACAGAAAATGGCGTCCTCACGTCTTTTCAGACGTTGTGGGTCAGCCTCATATTACCTCTACCCTTACAAATGAGCTTAAAGCGGGAAGACTTGCCCATGCGTATCTTTTTACAGGTTCAAGAGGAACAGGTAAAACCACCTGCGCAAAAATTCTCGCAAAAGCGGTAAACTGTCTTAACCCCGTAGACGGAAATCCCTGCAATGAGTGCGAAATCTGCAAGGGGATTGATTCCGGCTCAATCCTCGACGTTCAACATCGGCGTTGACAACATCAGAGATTTGAGAGAAGAAACAAACTTCACCCCCTCAAAGGCAAAATACAGAGTATATATAATAGATGAGGTTCACATGCTTTCAATCGGAGCTTTTAACGCTCTTCTTAAAACTTTGGAAGAGCCTCCCGAATATGTAATGTTCATCCTTGCCACTACGGAAGTTCATAAGCTCCCTGCCACTATTCTTTCAAGATGCCAGCGGTTCGATTTTCGCCGCATTGCACCGGAGGATATAACAGGCAGACTTAAATATATAGCAACAGAGGAAAATATTAACCTCACCGACGACGGAGCAATGCTCATTGCCAGAATTGCCGACGGCGGTATGCGTGACGCTCTTTCTCTTCTGGACCAGTGCGCCGGAGAAAACAAAGAGGTAAACGCCGAAACCGTACGCAAATGCGCCGGACTTGCAGGAAGAGATTATCTGTTCGCAGTTTCCGACGCAGTAATAAACCATGACTGCAAAAAGGTTTTGGAAATAATCGACTCCCTCCACAACAGCTCCTGCGATATGGAGCGGCTTTGTACGGAGCTTACGGAGCATTTCAGAAACTTTATGATATGTAAAACAATGCCCTCCCCTGCTGAGCTTATAATCTGCACAGATGATGAACTCAGCCGCATAAAAGATGAGGCATCACGCTTTACCCTTGAACAGATACTTTTCGCCCTTGACCTTTTGCAGAAAGCCCTTGAGAGCCTTAGAAACGGCGCAGACAGACGAATAAAAATGGAGATGACTCTCATTAAGCTCTGCTCACCAAGGCTCAGCGAAAGCACCCAAGCAATTCTCGAAAGAATATCGGTACTTGAAAATATGGTTAAAAACGGAGCTGTACTGTCAGCTGCCGCTCCCTCAGCTCCCGCTGTTGAGACAGCGGCTGATGTAAAATCAGAAAAAGTTGTCAAAGCACCTGAAGAAGCACCCAAAGCTTCTCCCTCTCAGGAGGAACTTCCTCCCTGGGATATGGAACCGGCTAAGGAAAATGGTGCTCCGGCACCCCAAACGGCTGAAAAGGTTCCCGAACAGACTCCCTTTTCTGCTCCTGCTGCCGAAGCGGCTCCCCCTAAAGCCGAATTCAATACAACTTCCTCAGCTTCAAACGGCGATGTAAACTTTAATATGTGGCCTGAGGTTCTTTCTGAGCTAAGCAAAACCGACAAGCCGCTTGTGGGAATTTTAAACGGCTCTTCCGCCTTTATAAGAAACGGAAACAGGCTCCTTATAAAATCGCCCAACCCAGTACTGTCGGCTTTCCTTAAAAAGGACAACCACGTTGCTATGATTAATCAGGCCGTCATTCAGGTTACGGGACAAAAGTACAGACTCGGCGTTTACCGTGCTCCCGATTCAGGAGCCGCAGCGCCTAAAAAGGATCCCCTTGAGGATCTTATAAAAAAAATAGATGAAACCGATGTACCATTTTCGGTTAAGTGATTAAACGGAGGAAAAAATAATGAAAGCAAGAATACCCGGACAGAGCAATATGTCACAGGCAAACATGATGAAAAAGATTCAGGAAATGCAGAACGAAATGACAAGAGTTCAGCAGGAAGTTGAAGAGGCTGAATACTCCGCTACTGTCGGCGGCGGAACAGTTTCCGTCACTGTAAACGTAAAGCACTAGGTTCAGAAAATCGACATTAAACCCGACGTTGTAGACCCCGAAGATA
>CAUDRD010000242.1 GCA_958451705.1 uncultured Oscillospiraceae bacterium | reverse complement strand
AACATTTGACTTATTTTTTTATAAATAACTTTTTGAAATTTTATTTTTAACAGCCGGGAACTATAGTGATTTTACAAAATCTCTTAAAAATATGATACTATTTTAAATTATTTTTTCATAAGTTGCTCTTTTTTATGCAACCGAAAGGCTTTTTTAACTCTTTAGTGTGAGGTGATTTAATGACAAAAAGGCAAAGCCTTAAAGAAAAAGAAAAGCTTTTCTGCTTTTATTACTGCCGTACAAGAAACATAAGAGAGGCCGCAGCAAAAGCCGGATATACCATTTTTCCGGAAAGGAGCGGTCAAAAGCTTATCCGTGACAAGCGGATAACGGCGGAAATTAAAAGACTCGACAAGCTTCAGGAGGTTTCACAGCAGGAGTCCGCAGCAGGCTACAGAAGAATTGCTTACGGCTGCGTATGCGACGCAATAAGGCTGCTTTTCGCCGATTCGCCTCCAGACCCCGACGACCTTGAAAAGCTCGATCTGTTTTGCATTTCCGAAATTAAACGTCCCAAAGGCGGGGGCATGGAAATCAAATTTTTCGACAGACTCAAGGCGCTGGAAAAACTTGCAGAGCTCTCCGGCGGCAATGAGAAAGATATTCCTCCTTTCTACGCCGCACTGGAAAACGGAGCAAAGGCTCTTGCTGCATCGGAGGTGAAAAATGAGTAACGCCTCATTTGTGCCCTTTTCAAAAAAGCAGCTTACCGCTCTTACCTGGTGGTGTCCCTCAAGCCCCTATTCCTCCTTTGACGCTATTCTCTGTGACGGCGCCGTCAGAAGCGGCAAAACCCTCTGTATGTCAATCTCCTTTGTGGCATGGGCTTTTTACAGATTTTCCGACACCTCTTTTGCCATGTGCGGAAAAACCGTTACCTCCCTGAGAAGGAATCTGCTTTCTCCCCTTTTGCCGATTCTCTCTCAGCTTGGCTTCACCTGCCAGGAAAAAATTTCCCGCAACTGTGTGGTAATTTCAAGAGACTCCGTCACCAACACCTTTTACCTCTTCGGCGGCAGAGACGAATCTTCCGCCTCCCTTATCCAGGGCATCACCCTTGGCGGAGTGCTCCTTGACGAGGTGGCTCTTATGCCCCGCTCCTTTGTGGAGCAGGCTCTGGCAAGATGCTCCCTTGAAGGGTCAAAATTCTGGTTTAACTGTAACCCCGAAAATCCCAGCCACTGGTTTCACCGTGAATGGGTTCTCAAGGCAAAGGAAAAAAACTGCCTCTATCTCCATTTCGTAATGGAGGACAACCCTTCCCTTACACCGAAAATTATTGAAAGATATAAGTCCCTTTACAGCGGGGCTTTTTACGAGCGGTTCGTAGAGGGAAAATGGGTTGCCGCAGAGGGCCTTGTCTATCCGTTTTTTTCGCAGGCAAACATCGCTTCGCCCCAAAATCCGTGCAGTGAGTTTTACATCTCCTGCGACTACGGAACCGTTAACCCCGCCTCTTTCGGTCTCTGGGGCAGAAGCGGAAAAAGCTGGTACCGCCTTGACGAATACTATTTCGATTCCAGAAGGGAAAAACAGCAGAAAACCGACGAGGAATACTATTCTGAGCTTGAAAAACTTGCCCAGGGAAGAAAAATCGAGGCGGTCATAATAGACCCCTCCGCCGCAAGCTTTATTGAGTGCGTACGCCGCCACGGTAAATTCAGGGCAATCCCAGCCGTAAACGACGTTGCCGACGGAATACGCCTTGTAAGCGTAGCACTTAAAAACGGTGAAATTTTTATTTCTCCCTGCTGCCGTGACTCCATTAGAGAGTTCGGCATCTACCGCTGGGACGACTCCCTTTCAAAGGACGCCCCAAAAAAGGAAAACGACCATGCCATGGACGACATCCGCTATTTTGTCTCCACCGTTCTCGCCCCCGCCGACGACGGATTTTTCGCCCTGGCAATTGACCGGGTTTCCTGATTTCACAAGGAAAAGGAGGTTTTAAATGCCCCTGTTTAAAAAAAGAAAAAGGGAAAATCCTCCCTGTGCCTTTTCGGTGCAGACAGGAAACACGGAGTATCCCTTTAAAAATCTCGACCGCTATACGCCTCTTTCCTCAGGCGACGCAGTCCTCTATGAAACTCTCAGAGAAGCTGTACCAATAATCGACGCCGCAATTTTTAAAATCATACGGCTTACGGGAGGTTTCAAAGTAAACTGTTCATCTAAAAACGCTCAGGCTCTTTTAGATGAATTTTTAAACGAAGTTCCCGTGGGAGGATGCCAAACGGGAATAAGCTCCTTTATCTCCACTTATTTTGAACAGCTCCTCACCTACGGAAGCGCAGTGGGAGAAATGGTCCTCTCCGGCGGAAAGCTCTCCGCCCTTTATAACGCTCCCCTTAAAAACCTTGAAGTGAGAAAGGACAGCGGCTGCTCCTGCACAATCTGTGTACGCTCCGGCTCGGAAGCCCAACCGGTACAGCATCCGGAGCTTATTCTCTACTCCGTGCTCAACCCCTCACCGGGAGAAGTAACAGGCAGCTCCCTTTTAAAAGGACTGCCCTTTGTAAGCTCGGTGCTTCTTAAAATTTACAACACAGTGGGAGTTAATTTTGAAAGAGTGGGAAATGTCCGCTTTGCCGTAACATACAAGCCTCAAAACGACGCCATAGACAAAGCTTATGCCAAAGAACGTGCCGCACAGGTTGCAAAGGAATGGAGCAGCGCCATGCACGACCCCCACACCGTAAGGGATTTTGTGGCTTTAGGGGACGTTGATATAAAGGTAATCGGCGCAGACAATCAGATTCTCGACAGCGAAATTCCCGTAAGACAGATGCTTGAGCAGATTGTGGCTAAAACGGGTATTCCTCCCTTTATGTTCGGCCTTTCCTGGTCATCTACGGAGCGTATGTCGGCTCAGCAGGCCGATGTGCTTACAAGTGAGCTGGAAGCTTACCGCAGGATACTCACTCC
>CAUDRD010000241.1 GCA_958451705.1 uncultured Oscillospiraceae bacterium | reverse complement strand
ACCTATTTCTGTTTAGATGAAGAGAGAAACATTTTTGTAGGAGCCGTCAATATACGGCACCGCTTAAACGAAAGTCTGCTTTTAAACGGCGGACATATCGGCGACGGAATCCGCCCATCAGAGAGAGGCAAGGGAATAGGAACTAAAATGGTCGCCCTTGCTTTGGAGGAGTGTAAAAAATTAGGTTTGGATAAAGTGCTTATGGTGTGCAACAAATCGAATATTGCTTCTGCAAAAACGATTGTTAATAACGGCGGTGTTTTGGAAAACGAAATTAATGTAAACTCAGTTATTGAGCAAAGATACTGGATCAAGTTGTGATATAAAAATATGCAAAAAGAGGGAAGCGCTTTTGCTTCCCTCTTTAAAATATATTTGATAATATCTGTTAATAATTTGGCGTTAAGCTTCGCTTTCGGTTTTCTCAGATGCAGCTTTTGTTTCGGCTTCCACATCGCAGGGACGTTTCCAAAGATGAATTGTACCCTTATCGTTTAAAACTTTAAGCATTGTAATCGCAAGTGGCAGCAGGAACAGTCCGACAAATCCGAAAAGCTTAAGTCCGAAGAACATGGCGATAATTGTAACAAAGGGCGGAAGCCCCAGCTGCATTGCCACAAGCTTCGGCTCTATAATCTGCCTTATTACAGTTATAACCGCATATATAACAATTAGTCCTATGCCAAGGCCAATATCGCCCATAATAAAGGAATAAACTGCCCAGGGAAGCACAACGGTTCCCGTGCCGAGTACCGGCACAATATCTACAACGCATGTTACAAATGCTATAACGAAAATATAAGAGCTGTTGTATATGCCGATGAGCTTCAAAATATTGAGACCTATAAACATTTCAGAGAATGTTATGAGCATTATGAGAAGATATGCTTTTACAATTTTCTTTAATGAAGAGGAAACCGTGTGTTTGGTATCTCTTACAATATCTATTTTTTCGGGAGAAATCTGGCGCTTAATAAAGCCTGAAATTCTCGGAAAATCGGCAGTCATAAAGCAGCAGGCGATTATTGCAATTAAAATGGAAACCAAAGCGGAAGGAATCTGTTTAGCTGTATTCCAAACACCCATTAACGGAGCTTTTAACATCGAAAAGTCAATTGAAGGCATGTCGGATGTTGCAAGGTTTTGTCCGCCTGTGCCGGAAAGAGTTACTGCAATGGAACTATAAGTATCCATAATTTTTTTCTCTATTCCGTCAGGCAAAAATGCAATTGCATCTGTAAGGCTTATTTCAAACTGCTCAAGGAATTGGGGAAGGTTATCGAGAATATTTTTGATATAATCAAAAAATCCCATAAATTCCGAAATGATTTTTGCTATCAGAAGGGATATGGGGCCGAGAAAAGCAATCAGTAATAATATAACCATTATCACGCTTGCAAGGCCTCTTTTAATTGGGGTTTTTCTCGCAATAAAATTTACTGGACGCTGCAGTAACATTGCCACAGCGAAAGCGGCCAAAAACGGAAAAGTAATCCAAAATGCATAATGCATAAAAAGATAAAACAGTGCTATTATTACGGCGAAGTAAAAGAAATTAATCAAAAACGCACGCCGTTTTGCAATGGTCGCCGGTTTGGACAAAATATTTCACACTCCTTTTTGTTGCTGGCAAAAGCGGGGATATAAGTATTTTATACCATAATTTATTATAATACAACCGATAAATCAACATTTTAACAAAATTGAAAATCAGGGTTTATTCTGCTAAAGGTTTATGGTAAAATAAACTGAATATATTTTAGCGATTTACATGACTGCTATAATTTCTTGAAAAACGCCTGTGGCAGATTGGAAGATGAATAAAATGAAAGTTGCAGTAATGGGATACGGTGTAGTCGGTTCCGGAGTTGTTGAGGTTTTACAAAGCAACAATAAGGAAATTGTGAAGCGAAGCGGGCAGGAATCCGTTGACATTAAGTATATTCTCGATTTGCGTGATTTCCCCGGAGATCCCAACGAAGATAAATTTATAAAGGATTTCTCCTTAATAGCTCAGGATGACGAGATTTCCGTTGTTGTTGAGACAATGGGAGGACTTAAGCCGGCTTTTGATTTTGTAATGACCTGTCTTAAATCCGGAAAAAGCGTTGTAACCTCCAACAAAGAGCTTGTTGCCGCTAAGGGATATGAGCTTCTTGAGGCAGCTAAGGAAAACAACGTAAATTTCCTTTTTGAAGCCAGCGTCGGCGGAGGTATTCCGGTTATAAGACCCATGAGCCAGTGCCTTGCAGCCAATAAAATTGAAGCGGTTGCAGGTATTCTTAACGGTACCACAAACTTTATTCTTACAAAGATGATAGACGACAACATGGATTTTGCACAGGCTCTGGGGCTTGCCCAGGAAAACGGCTATGCTGAGAGAAACCCCGCAGCGGATGTTGAGGGAATGGATGCCTGCAGAAAAATCTGCATTTTGGCTTCCCTTGCATATGAGCACCATGTTTATCCTGACGGAATCTATACAGAGGGAATTACAAACGTAACTCTCGAAGATGTAGCTTATGCTGAAAACTGGGGCGGCGTGATAAAGCTTATAGGAGCAACGGAGCCTGTTGAAGGCGGAGAAAAAATAGCCGTTTATGTAAGGCCTTGCTTTGTCTCATCACACAGCCAGCTTGCAAATGTAAACGATGTTTTCAATGCAGTGCTTGTAAGAGGCGACGCTCTGGGAGATTCAGTATTTTACGGCAAGGGAGCAGGTAAGCTTCCCACAGCCAGCGCAGTAGTTGCAGACGTAATCGACTGTGCAAGACACCTTGAAAAGAGAAAGCTGTTCGGCTGGGGCCCTGCCAAAGAGAATTTTGTTGTAGATACAATGGAGCTTCCCATTTCAGCTTATGTTCGCTTTACTTCTTCTGATACTAAGGGGGCTGAGGACGCTCTCACAGAAAAATTCGGCGGAGTTCA
>CAUDRD010000240.1 GCA_958451705.1 uncultured Oscillospiraceae bacterium | reverse complement strand
GGACAAACCCTCACTGTTCCAATATCTAAAATGCCAAATTTTTGATGTGCAGCCGGTGCACAGTGAAGCCCTGCCCTTGTGCAAACACCGAAGATGTTAAGTTTTTCCGCTGCCGCTTCGCTTGATAATCCCGTAAAATTAAAGGAAAGAAGCGGAACTGTAAATCTATCTTTAGGTTCTTCAGTATACAGTAAAATATCGCTGCGCTTCTTCATTTCTCTATATAACATTTTAATCATATTCATTTCATAGCTGTGTATTCTGTCAATTCCTTTTCTGTTTATAAAATCAATTCCTGAACCAACACCTATTATTCCCGGAACATTTATCGTTCCGCTTTCAAATCTATCCGGTAAAAATGCCGGCTGATTATAATTTATAGAATCGCTGCCTGTGCCGCCTTCAATAATGGTTTCCGGCAAAGGCGCGTTTCTGCCGAAAACAATCATACCCGTTCCCATGGGTCCGTATAATCCTTTATGACATGGCAAACAAAGAAAATCTATATTCATATTATCTATTTTTATCGGCAACACTCCGGCACTCTGGGCTGCGTCAACCACAAACAACAAACCGTTTTCGTGTGCAAGTTTACCTATTTCGGCAATTGGTAAGATAATTCCGAAAACATTGGAAGCGTGCATACAAATTATGGCTTTCGTTGCCGGACGAATACAGCTTTTAAAGCTTAGTATTGTTTTATCAAAATCACCGGGAAAAGTCCTTGCTACACTGTAAGATATAATGCCTTTTTCAGCCATAGAAAAAATAGGGCGCATAACAGCGTTATGCTCCATATCTGAAACTATAACATGGTCTCCCGGTTTCAAAATTCCCTTAATAACGTAATTAATAGACATAGTGCAGTTTTGTGTGAAAACAATTTTATCAGGCGAAGTTGCTCCGAAAAAATCGGCCGCTTTCTTTCTGCTGCTGTAAACCTGTGCAGAAGTTTTTAAGGAAAGGTCATGTCCTCCCCTTCCAGGATTCGCCCCATACCGTCTTATCGCTTCCGAAACCGCTTTTTGTACATTTGTAGGCTTCGGAAAAGTAGTGGCGGCATTATCGAGATAAATCATATTTTACCGCTCCCCGTAAGCTTGATTCCGGAATTATTTAGAAGTTTTTCGGCTTTTTCTATATCCCCGGAGGAAATGAGCAGATAACCGCAGCCCTGTTCCGATAAAGCTTTTTCGGCTCTTTTCATGGACACACGGTACCCATTATAAATAAGCAGCTCCTTAGCACGCAGAGCCGTAGTTATTGAGTTAACTTTTATAAACCATTTATCCATCTACTTACACCTCGTTTCTTTAATTTAGTAAAAATAAAAGACCTGCTTAAAACAGGTCTTTACACCCGCACTACATAATATGCGGACAATATTTAATTGTACTGCTAAAAAAGTTTAATTTAGAAAATTATATGTTATTTATCTTTATTCGTCACAAAAGATCAAGCTTTTTATTTTTCAATAAGACAAACACTGTGAGCGCTTATACCCTCTCCCGAGCCGGTAAAGCCAAGCTTTTCTTCCGTAGTAGCTTTAACGCTTACGTCATCAATATCAATATTGCACGCTTCGGCAATGTTTCTACGCATTTCATTTATATGACCGCTCATTTTCGGAGCCTGTGCAATTATGGTTGCGTCTATATTTGAAATTTTGTATCCCTTTTCCGCAGTTTTCTCTACTACCTTTTTTAAGAGCAAAAGGCTGTTTGCACCTTTAAACTTTTCGTCGGTATCAGGGAAAAGCTTACCTATATCTCCCATTGCGGCAGCGCCCAAAATCGCATCGGCTATTGCATGGAGCAAAACATCGGCGTCGGAATGTCCAAGCAGTCCCTTTTCATATTCAAGCTTAACGCCGCCGATTATTAAATCTCTGCCTTCAACAAGACGGTGTACATCATAACCGTGACCAATTCTAAACTTCATTATTTTCTCCTTTCAGACAAAAACTTTTCCGCCACCAGTAAATCGTCAGGAGTTGTGATTTTTATATTTTCATAATCTCCTTCAGTAAGATATACCGGACGCCATATGCTCTCTATTAGCTGACAATCATCTGTGTATTGTTTACCTTCTAAAACTGCTTTTTCAATTGCCTGTTTATAAAGAGTGAAATCGAAGACCTGAGGAGTCTGTACGGCACGAAGGGAAGCTCTGTCGGGAGTAGTGACGATTTTCCCGGAGGGATCAATAATTTTTATTGTATCCTTTACAGGAACGGCACAGGCGGCAGCTCCCTGCTGAACAGCTTTTTCAATTACTCCGTTTATGGTTTCTCTGCTTACCAAAGGTCTTGCTCCGTCATGTATGGCAATAAGGTTTGCTTCTTCACTGACTTTTTTCACTGCGGCCCAAATGCTGTCCTGACGGGTAACACCGCCCTCTACAATACATTTTACTTTTTGAATACCGTACTGCTTTAAAAAAGCTTCAATAACATCAAAATCTTGTTTTCTCGCAGTAATAATTATTTCCTTAACATCGTCTATCTGTTCAAAAGCCTGAACGCTTTTAATTAAAACCGGCACTCCTTCAAGAAGCAAAAACTGCTTGCTTTTCCCTGTTCCATAGCGGGTAGAATTACCGGCAGCTGCTATTATTACAGAAACAAACATATAATCACCTGCTATTTAAAAGACGGCACAGTAAACATTCTGCGCCGTCTTTTTACTATTTTTTAAAATTCAATTTCGCTGTCAAAGTTTGCGGAACGGCTGCCGGGATCTCCGTATTTCATGAAATCCACTGCACTCCAAAGAGGAATTGCGTCGCCAATAAGCTTCTCATAGAAGGGATACTTATAGGTGCACTTTCTCTTTGACAGAGTATCATAATGCTTTGAAGCAGTAGCACAGAAGCCAGCATTTTCTGTTACGCTGGCAGCGAGAATAACAATGCTGCTGTCAGAAGTAAAGTATACGCTGTCGGCATTTTCCGGAAGCTCA
>CAUDRD010000239.1 GCA_958451705.1 uncultured Oscillospiraceae bacterium | reverse complement strand
CTTGCCGAACACAACACCCGAAAGGTCTTTTGCTGTTTTCAGTGCTACCGTATCACCGCCCAGCTTCGCTTCAAAACCTTTCTTCTGTCTATTATGCAAAAGAAGCTCTAAAAAGCTGAATTTGCGGTCTTTTTTTACCATACGAATGATATTTTGAAGAAAATTTAATGGGCATAAAACATAACAAGCATACCACAAAATAGTGAAAATACCGTCCATAATCTGATTATTTTGTATGAACGTTCCTGTTATTTCCTCATATCCAATCCCTACAACAAGTGGAACACAAAACCACCACAGACCAGTAAACCATACCAGTTTAAGTACATATTTTAAGCCTTTTAGCAGGAACATAAATACCCTTGCTATCATTCCTAAATCGTTTCCGTCCATAAACCCTCCTATCTGCTATGCCCTATATCATGCGTTTTACTGTGTTCCTGTTTTCTCAATGCGTCCTGCACTTTTGTTTTCAAAGCCTCTCTCCTTTCGGAAAACCCTCCTTTTGTTGGTGCTTCTTTCATCTGTTCCATGCCATTGCCGCCCTCTGTCTTTTCTGCGGCTTTCTCGGCTCTCTTTTCGTCATAATAGCCCGATTTTACAAGCCGCATATATTTATCTTCTGTATTGGCTAAATCCCTTAATTCTTGGCTCTGTGGGGTCTTATCGTCCTTGCGCTGGCTGTTTTCTTCCTTGCGCCGTGTTTCCTCTTTCAGACGTTCTTCCCTCACTGGCTCCTGTTCCTGCCGCTGGCTGTCCTCTCTCTGCTGTCTTTCCTGCTTACGGCGTTCTTCCTGTGCCCTCTGCTCCTGTCTGCGCCTTTCCTCTTGGCGGCGTTGCTCGTCCTGTCTGCGCTGTTCTTCCTGCCGCTGGCTGTCCTGTCGGCGTTGCTCGTCCTGCATACGGCGTATTTCCTGCCGCTGGCGTTCTTCTGCTAAGGCTCGCTCGGATAACTGGCGGCTCTCTACGGCTTGTTGCTCCAAACGCTGACGGTCATTCCTTGCGGCTTCTTCCTGTCTGTTCTGTTCACTCATAATCTCCAAAAGCTCCTTTCGTCTCTTTCTGTGTAGCCACTTCCACCAAACAGGTAAAAACAACATCATCAGAAAGATTATTATAACCGTGTAGTTTTCCGTCCTTTTCTCACTCCTTTCTGTCCTCACGGTGAGTAAGTGTAAATGAAATATTTTATTTACTGTATATATATTATATAACTTATGTAATGTATTGTCAATATATAAGTTATATATTTTTTGCTATATGCACAATCTTTTTCCAATATTTTCCATTTTTTTAGTGACATTTTATGTACAATGTGTTAAAATAAATCTGTAAATTTATAATTGTTTGAAATTTAACAGAAAGTGAGGTATTGCTTATGATTAAACACCCTTTTAAGAAACTTGTCAGTATTGCCCTTTCCGCTGTCATGATTATGGGAATGTCAGTAACTGCATTGGCTTCATCTCCTCAAACAGACGGATACCATACGTCAATTTTAACTGACAATTCATCTGTGCGAATTTCCCAAACATCTGATGATAATTTTACCTACATTGCAACTTACGACAAAAGCACTGGAACTATACAGCTTACTCAAACTAGCAATACTACGGGAGCTCAAAAGGTAGGAGACATTGCTCCAATTAAACCTCAAACTCGAGCTTCTCTCGAAGAAAAAACTTTCACTAACTATGAGTATGAAATCACTTACGGTAGTCCTAATACTTGGGAACTCCGACGTCCGGGAGACAACGCCTTTAACTGGGTCTACTTTAAGACAAAAGAGACCAGCAAAAATCGCTCTTACTTAACTACATTCAGAAGCGCTGTTGACAAAATAAATGTGCAAGAGGGTGCTATTGTTGGAGCTCTTGGAATGTCTGCCCTTTCAGTTTTAGCGGCTGGTGCAGCTGGCGCAGGTGCAATATTTACAGGCGGAACATTATCTGCCGCAGCTTGGGGTGCCATTTTATCTGCCGCCGGATTTAGTACGGCTTATGTTTCTACCTGCATGGCATATGACCAATCTTGCAAGGATGCCTATGATGCATACTGGAACACCTATTATAATTCAACTATTCTGTAGTCAGCATAAAATAAAAAAGCAGGAGGTTTTCCCTCCTGCTTTTTTATTTTATGTTAATACATGACAGTATAATTCCACCTATCACACATAACACAAAAAAAGCAATTATCAATATTTCGCTTCCCGAAGTTAATAATTTTGCTCCCATTACCCCTCCTATAATCAAGGCGAATATCAGCTTCACTATATTTAATATAATTTTTTTATTATCCATTATCATTTTCTCCTAAACTTTTTCCCTCTAAAAAGCTCTGATACTCCCGCCAATAATCAAGAACTTTTTTCATTTCTTCCTCAAATGTACCGTTCTTATATTCCTTTTTCTGCTCGGTATATTCGTTCCAGTATTCCGCAAGCGTCTGTTTATCTGCTTCAACTTCTTCTCGCCAATCAGCTATAACCGTTCTTTCTTCCTGTTCCCATTCTTCCTTACTGGAATAAATAGGCGTTCCCTCACCATTTGTAATATCTTTCCATGTGTAGGTTTCGCCCCCCCTGCCTTTCATCACGCCGCTTGCAAGTTCTTCTTCGCTGGTCTGTATATTTTCTTCGGTACTCTTTATATTTTCCCATGCACCTATAACTTCATCAAGTCCACCCCACTCAATCAGATACCTTAAAAAAGTGAGGTCGGGGAACATTCCAAACCAACAACGCTCAAACCACTGTTCCGCATACATTCTTTCATCAGAACCGTTACTATATGTTCCGCATACTAAATCACCGATAAAATTCTCTATCAGCTCCCCCACGGTCAAACCGTGTGCCGCCGCCTTTTCAGAAATACGCTTTACATCAGCGTCCGATAATTTGACTTCGATTGTTCTCGATCTGATTGTTTCAATTTCTTCTTGCTGTTGTCCTGCCATACCTACCACCATTCCCCCT
>CAUDRD010000238.1 GCA_958451705.1 uncultured Oscillospiraceae bacterium | reverse complement strand
CAGCTTCCGGCGGACATTTTTTCGTAAATAAAAAAGTGTAGCTTAAAACCGCCACCGTTTAACCGGCTATTCAACACCCCAACTGGAGTATGGGTGCAAAAATAACCATCGACTCTGCTACAATGATGAACAAAGGCCTTGAGCTTATTGAGGCGGTATGGCTTTTCGGCGTTGAGCCGAAAAATGTGGACATTGTAGTTCACCGTGAAAGCGTCATTCATTCCCTTGTTGAAATGAGCGATAACTCCGTTTTGGCTCAGCTGGGAGTGCCGGATATGAGAATACCCATTCAGTACGCTCTCATGTACCCCGTAAGAACCGAGTCTCCCGTTAAAGAGCTTTCTTTAAGCGATGTAGGTACTCTTACCTTTGCAAAGCCAGATTATGATACCTTTGAATGTATAAACATCTGCCGAAATGCAATTGAAAAAGGCGGACTTTATCCCGCTGCGGCAAATTCCGCAAACGAAGAGGCAAATAGGCTCTTCCGTGAGGGAAAAATCAAATTCCTTGATATAGCCAAACTTGTAGGCGAAGCTTCTGAAAATGTGGGCAGAGCAGGGGAGTATACATTCGATGATGTTCTTGCCATAGATAAAGCGGCGAGAGAATTTGTTTTAAATCATATTCCTATGAGGTGATTTTTATTTTAAATCTGTTATCTGTTTCAGCAGTTTGGAGTAAGGCGTGGCCGATACTTCTTGCAATTTTGTTTTTCGGTTTTATCATTACAATACATGAGTTCGGTCATTTTATCGTTGCAAAGCTTTCAGGAGTAAAAGTCAATGAATTTGCAATCGGTATGGGCCCTGCGTTCTTTAAGTTTAAAAAGGGTGAAACTCAGTATGCTCTCAGAATTTTGCCTATAGGCGGTTATGTGAGCATGGAGGGTGAGGACGAAAACAGCGAGGATGAGCGAGCTTTCAACAAAAAGCCTGTTCATAAAAAAATTGCGGTTGTTGCGGCAGGTGCCGTCATGAACCTTGTTTTGGGTCTTATTCTCGTTTGCGTAATGATTTCCCAGCAAAATCTTGTAGGTACTACAACTGTTGCTGCTTTTGCCGAAAACGCAACAAGCAGTCAGTACGGTTTGCAGCCGGGAGATAAACTTGTTCGCATAAACGGCACAAGAGTTCTATCCAGCATGGACGTAAGCTTTCTTATGACCCGTGACGACGACGGAGTTATTGACTTTGTAGTCGAAAGAGACGGTGAGAAGGTTAAGCTTGACGGCGTTAAATTCCAGACAAAACAGGTTGACGGAATAAACTATATAACATACGATTTTTCAATTTACGGCTTGGAGAAGACCCCTTGGAATGTTTTTAAAGCCGCTTGTTTGCAGACTGTTTCAATTGCAAGGCTTGTATGGCTTTCACTGTTTGATTTGATTACGGGACGCTTCGGAATCAGTCAGCTTGCAGGTCCCGTGGGAACGGTAAGCGTTATAGCTGAGGTTGCCACAACAGGTATAGAAAATCTTATAAGTATTTTTGCATTTATCACGATAAATATAGGCGTATTCAATCTTCTTCCTCTTCCTGCCCTTGACGGCGGAAGACTGTTTTTCCTTATTGTTGAAGCTATACGCAGAAAGCCTGTCAACCCGAAATACGAGGGATATGTTCATGCGGCGGGCATGGTATTGCTTCTTATGCTTATGGTAGTTGTAACATTTAACGATATTCTCAATTTGGTAAAAGGGTGAGAAATATGGAACGCAGAAAAAGCAGAAAAGTTAAAATAGGAAACCTTTATATAGGCGGCGATGAGCATATTGCAGTTCAGTCAATGCTCAATGTTCCGGCTCATGACGTTGAGGGTAATGTCAGGCAGGCGGTGGCTCTGGAAAAGGCCGGATGTGAAATAATAAGGGTGTCTGTGCCGGATAAAGAAGCGGTAAAAACCGTTGAAGCCTTAAAAGAAGCCGTAAAAGCTCCTATAGTAGCCGATATTCATTTTGATTATAAGCTTGCCCTTGACAGTCTTGCGGCAGGTGTTGATAAAATCAGGCTCAATCCCGGAAACATCGGCTCCGACGACAGAGTAAAAGCGGTGGCTGATGAATGCGCCAGAAAAGGTGTTCCCATAAGAATAGGCGTAAACTCCGGTTCCCTCGAAAAGGAGATACTTGCAAAATACGGTTCTCCCACACCTGAGGCAATGTGCGAAAGCGCAATGTATCATGTAAAGCTTTTAGAAAAATTCGATTTTGACAATATTGTAATTTCCATAAAGTCATCGGATGTTCAGAAAATGTATGAGGCATATGAGCTCCTTGCGGAAAAATGCGACTATCCTCTCCATTTAGGCGTTACCGAGGCCGGAACCCAGCGCATGGGCCTTATTAAATCAGCTATCGGAATAGGCGGACTGCTTTTAAGAGGCATAGGCGATACAATAAGAGTTTCATTAACTGCCGACCCCGTAAACGAGGTCTATGCAGGGTTCGATATACTTAAAGCCGCGGGACTCCTTACAGGCACTCCGACGCTGGTATCATGTCCAACCTGCGGAAGGACTAAAATCGACCTTATTTCAATTGCTTCACAGGTTGAAGAGCATTTGAGAAACGTCAAAAAAGACATAAAGGTTGCCGTTATGGGCTGTGCGGTAAACGGCCCCGGAGAGGCCAGAGAGGCCGATATAGGAATTGCAGGCGGAGACGGCTGCGGACTTATTTTCAAAAAAGGCGAAATTATAAGAAAGGTTCCGGAAGAGGATATTGTAACGGAGCTGCTTTCTGAAATTGAGAAAATGTAGGTATTGTAATGAGTTGCGATTTTTTTCAGATTTTCGGCGATTATATAAATAGTCAGGAGAACAGACAGTTGCTTGCCGCAAGCAGGCTCCTGTCTGTTGAGCTGTACAGAGATAAAAATAAAATATATATTTCGGCAGAGTTTTTTAATTTGGTTCAAAGCGAGCTCCTCGATAAAATTTCCAGGGAAATTGCTTTTAACTTAAGATTAGGTGAGTGCGTTATAGCG
>CAUDRD010000237.1 GCA_958451705.1 uncultured Oscillospiraceae bacterium | reverse complement strand
ATGCTGGATTTCTGGGCGTGCGGCATAACCGGTTTGCTGTTTAAATATTGCTCCGACAAGGAGCTTAATGTAAAACAGCTTGCCGATCAAATTTATCGGCTTCTTTCAGAACAGATGCTGCGTAAAAAGTAACAGCACAGTTTTTATTTTAACTTACAAAAGAACCAAAGTGTAAAAAAGACTTACACTTTGGTTCTTTTGTCTATACAGATGATAAAATATGCAAGTGGCTCCTTTGTGTTTTTTCTGTTATAACATAAATGAAAATAAATCTTCTTGAAAGAAGCTGATTTTATGAGCACAGGAATTCTATCCATTAAGCTCTATGAGCTCGAAAAAAGCTACGGGCAGATGCAAAGCCGGCTAAGACTGTGCCAGGAGGCGGAACAGGACAAAATACACCGTGAACTTCAGGAGTTAAAAGACGAATACGAAGAAAAAAATTATCTCCTTGAACAAAACGCCGAAAACAGCCGTTCCCCTGCTGTTACAGCTCTCTCGGAAGAACAGGTTAATTTTTTTAAAAAGGCAGAAAACATTATTAAAAATGAGCTGCCCCAATACCTGCACAGCGAAGCCGCCGACGCTGCGGAAACCAATGCAGAGGCATATGCCCTTTATGCGGAATATGCCATTGATTTTGCGGTACAGTCAATGCGATATGCGCTTATTGCCGCAATGAAGGCAATAGATGCCCAAACACAGCTCGAAAAGGAAAAGGAGGACTGAAAATGAACGAAGTTAAAAAACCCCGGAAGCCTTTAATTTATTATTACACCATTGTACTTGTAGCCATTATCCTGTTTAACTTTTTAGCTATGCCCTTAATAACCCAGGCACAGGTAAAAGAAGTCGATTACGGCACTTTTATCACAATGACCGAAAATAAGGAAATAGGAAAAGTTGAAATTCAGGCACAGGAAAATCAAATAGTTTTCACCGACAAGGACGAAAAACAGGTTTATAAAACCGGAATGGTAGACGACCCGGATCTTACCCAGCGTCTTTATGATTCCGGAGCAAAATTTTCCGGAGAGATTATAGAACAGATGTCTCCCCTTTTAAACATATTACTCACATGGATTTTACCCATTTTAATTTTTGCAGGAATAGGTCAGTTCATGTATAAAAAGCTTATGGAAAAAGCCGGAGGACCAAACTCCATGGCTTTCGGAATGGGCAAAAGCAACGCCAAAATTTATGTAAAGTCCTCAGAGGGAATTAAGTTTTCCGATGTTGCCGGCGAAGACGAAGCTAAGGAAAGCCTCGCAGAAATAGTAGACTATCTTCACGACCCGGGTAAATATAAAGAAGTAGGCGCTTCAATGCCAAAGGGCATTTTGCTTGTAGGCCCTCCCGGAACAGGTAAAACAATGCTGGCAAAGGCAGTTGCAGGAGAGGCAAATGTACCTTTCTTTTCCATATCTGGCTCTGAGTTTGTGGAAATGTTTGTAGGTATGGGAGCCGCAAAAGTGCGTGATTTGTTTAAGCAGGCAAAGGAAAAAGCACCCTGCATAGTGTTCATAGATGAAATTGATGCCATAGGCAAAAAGCGTGAGGGCAACATAGGCGGAAACGACGAGAGAGAGCAAACCCTCAACCAGCTTCTCACGGAGATGGATGGCTTCGAAGAAAACAGCGGAGTTATTATTTTAGCCGCTACAAACAGACCCGAATCCCTTGACCCGGCTTTAACCCGTCCCGGAAGATTTGACCGCCGTGTTCCCGTTGAACTTCCCGACCTTAAAGGCCGTGAGGAAATTCTGAGAGTTCACGCTAAAAAGATAAAGGCCTCTCAAAACATTGATTTTGGAAAAATTGCGCGTATGGCTTCGGGAGCTTCCGGCGCAGAGCTTGCCAATATTATCAACGAAGCGGCTCTCCGTGCCGTCAGAAACGGGCGTAAAATCGTCACTGAGGAAGACCTTGAAGAAAGCATAGAAGTTGTTATTGCCGGATACCAAAAGAAAAGCGCGATCCTCACCGATAAGGAAAAAATGATTGTCTCATACCATGAGATAGGCCACGCCTTAGTCGCCGCTAAACAGACCCACTCTGCACCGGTACAGAAAATAACCATTGTACCGAGAACCTCCGGAGCACTGGGATATACAATGCAGGTAGATGAAGGCAACCATTATCTAATGAGCAAAGAGGAAATAGAAAACAAAATCGCTACATATACGGGAGGCAGAGCCGCGGAGGAGCTTATATTCGGCTCCGTAACAACCGGCGCTTCAAACGATATTGAACAGGCAACAAAACTTGCCCGTGCCATGATTACACAATACGGCATGAGCGATGATTTCGATATGGTAGCTCTCGAAACCGTAAACAATCAGTATCTCGGCGGCGACGCTTCTCTTGTTTGCTCGGCTCAGACACAGACCCAGATTGACAGGCAGGTTGTAGAGCTTATAAAGAAACAGCACGAAAAAGCGAAAAAAATCTTAACGGAAAACCGCAGCAAACTCGATAAGCTGGCTCAATTCCTCTATGAAAAAGAGACAATTACCGGCGAAGAGTTTATGGAAATTCTCGAAGCATAAAACCTTTATGTTTAGGGTAAATGACGGACGACAGGATCAGCACTATTGCTAATCCTGCCGTTTTCCTTTTTGTTTTGCAATTTTGTGTCTCTAAAAAATAGTAAACTCGCTGCGGCGGCAGAGCAGTGCCCCCTCTTTTTTTAGTTTTCCTATCTCTGTGGAAAGTCCGCTTCTGTCAACCTCTAAATAATCTGCCAGCTCCTGACGGTTAAAGGGAATTGTAAAACTGTTAGTTCCCATTTCCTGAGAAGTTAAAAACAAATAGGTCATCAGTTTATCTCTTGTGGTTCGCTGAGAAATAATTTCAAGCTTTTTATTTATTTCAAGATTCTTAGTAGCCATTACCTTAATAAGATTAGAAATAATCCTGCTGTGAAAACTGCACGCTCTGCTGCACTGACCTATAATTTTTTCCGGGTTTATTAACATTACCACGCTGTCGG
>CAUDRD010000236.1 GCA_958451705.1 uncultured Oscillospiraceae bacterium | reverse complement strand
CAATATACGCTTTTATAGGTCTCATAATCCTTGATTTTAAGTTCCGGCTTATGCGCTCGAACATATCCAAACAATAAGACACACCAACTTTCAAAAATATTGTAAGCTATATGTAAAATAATTTCATTAACATATTGTAAACATTAAAGAACGAGAAGGGAAATTATTAAATTAAAGTTTTATTTCTAAAGTTTCTATGCGGAAACTTTTCAAGCCTCTAATGTGAATTAAAGCATTTTAGATTTTAACATTCATAAAAATGCAACAACTAAAGCCATCGCATTACGATGGCTTTAGTTTCAAAGCTATTCTATTTTATGAATAACAATTAAACTTCTTCAAAAACGATTTTTTCAATAATCACATCATTAACAGGTTTATCCTGTGGACCTACTTTTACGGCTGCAATTGCATCAACTACATCCATTCCCTCAAACACCTGTCCAAAAACAGTGTGCTTAAAATCAAGCCACGGAGTACCGCCTACTTTTTTGTAGTTTTCGGTAACCTCCTCAGGAAATCCTCTGTCGGTAAGTTCAACCATCTGTGATATAAGTCCCGCATCAACATTTTTGGCCTGAACAATAAAGAACTGACTTCCATTTGTATTGGGACCTGCGTTTGCCATAGAAAGAGCTCCACGGTAATTACGAGCTGACAGATCAAATTCATCCTCAAAAGAATGACCGTAAATACTCTCTCCGCCTCTACCGGTACCTGTGGGGTCTCCGCCTTGAATCATAAAGTCATTAATTACTCTATGAAAAATAAGGCCATCATAGTATCCGTTCTGTGAATGGGAAATAAAATTCTCAACTGCCTTTGGAGCAATCTCTGGAAAAAGGCGAATTTTAATATCTCCCATATTAGTTTTCATAACCGCTATTTTTTCGCCTTTTGAAGGCATTTCAAGCTGTGCAATCATTTATATTCCTCCACAATTAAAGGTTTTTAATAATTATACATTTAATTGCAGCATAAGGCAACACTTAAAGAGAATGAGTTTTAAGCAGCTCGTATATTTCCTTTTCATCGTATATATCGAAGCCATCTACACTCATTTCATTTTTGCCTGTTATACCGTCCACAAATCCGGCCTTAAGCATGGTTTCATAAAAGTCTTTAAGTTCCGAAAAGTGAGGCATTATATTTTTTCGAGACAGTCTTTGAATATTTGCAGTTAAAGCATATGCTCCCCAGTTTGAAACGGTCGCAACTATAAGGTGTTTAGCATTTACCTCACATGGCTCACACTTTACTATACCATTAAGCTTATCCGAAATATTGCCCATACCTATTTCGTTGCCGCCGTCTCCTATGCCGACAGTTAAAATACTCTTATCATAACAAATTTCAAAAAGCAAATCCAAGTTTGCCGTGTGACTCTTAATACTTTCGCCGCGAATATTGGTATAATCTCCTAAACGATTTCGTCCACATCTTTCTATTGATATAACAGCCAACGGAGAATATTTGTCAATCAGTTTTTCGTATTCGCTTATGGATGAGTTCATAGAAAACTCTGACAACACATTCATATTTTCAAAAGGTACAGCGCCGTACTCTTCGGTTACGATAATAGGATTATAACCTAATTTTTCCAAGGCTTTGTAAATTACATAAGCTCCAGCAGGGCCGTCAGTTTCGCCTTTTCCATTAACCCAAAATCCTGTTATCAAAAAAATCGTACCTTTTTCAAGCTGAAGAATATCTCTTGCCGCACAACTGCAAAAATTATCCGGCAAAAACTTTGCTGCTTTATCCATTCCTCTTGACGAATCAGTTAAAATAATATCCTCTGCTTTCATATTCTCGCCTCCTGTTATAAGCATATGCAGTTTAAGTATAAATTAAAATCAAAACTATACCTTAAACGATATTTTTTATAATTAGAGGAATATATGTTAATTATTATAAGAAGAAATGATATTATTTGTCCATTTTTTTGCATTCTCGAAATCGGTATTATCAGGATGAGATAAAGCGGAATCGAAATTGTTTATTAAAGTTATAAACTGTATGTTATTGGGATCCTTTTCGAGCATTTTTTCATATCTTGCCCTAACTGCAGTCGGCATTTTGCCCTGACACATAAAACCTTCACATACTTTATTGTCGGACGGTATTTCGGCCTCTACAGCGGCAAGTATTTTGTCGAAATAGGATTTATCACCGCCGAAACCGGCTGTACCGAAAAGAGCATTAGTTTTTCCATGAAGAGTATGAAGGAACTCTTCAACTTCTTTGCTGCATTTTCCCTTATCTGTCCAGAAACCGACAAAAATCAAATCTGCCTGAGAAGCATCAGTGTTAGGCTCTCCGAAATATTCTACACATTCTATTTCATCTTTAATTTTTTCTGCGACTGAAAGAGTATTACCGCTTTTACTTGAATATACAACTGATATTTCCATTTCATCAAACACCTTTCTTTTTGTTAAAAGAATATCACTTAAGAAATTTTTTTCAATAAAAAATAAAAAAAGTTACAAATGCACTAATAAAAATTAACAGATATTTTATATTTGCGCTGGTTTTACTCTTTATTTTCAGAAAGAACATCTGAAAAATTTATAGACGCTGTAGTTAGGTACATAATGTTTTCTTCTCTAAAGACTTTATCATATTTTGTATGTATTTTATCTAAATAGTAACCTATAAACTTCTTTCTCTTAAGAGCTGCAACACCGATATTTACAGGGAAATTCATCTGATCTGATGGATACAAAGTTGAAATAGCCTTTGTTATAAAGGGACTTACATTATACTCGTTATACACTTTGTAAGCCGATGCAATACTATCAGCATATTCTTTTCTTGCCGCACCGTTGGTGACAAGCATCATTGTTTCTCCGTCAGATACACAGTCAAAATTTACAACGATTTTATTTTTAAGTTCTGCTTTGTGGATTTTTGCAAAGGCCGAGGAGCCTACAAGCCCTATTTCTTCGTTGTCGAAAAAAATAAAGGCGGTTTTTTCTAATTGCTCCTTATTCATATTAAGCATTATTTCGCAAAGGGTTATAACCCCTGAGG
>CAUDRD010000235.1 GCA_958451705.1 uncultured Oscillospiraceae bacterium | reverse complement strand
ACTGCCTTTGACAAAAATGATAAGGATTACTCCGTTCCCTTTAAGATTCTGAGTCTCCTTGGCATTGTAGGAGGGTGCTTTTACTCGGTGACGCCGCTTTACTCCGACTATTTCTATTACGAATATACGGATCTTGGAGACTACAATGCTCTGTGGATTGCTATAATAGCGGCAATTACGGCCATCTGCATATTCGCCGGAAGAAAAAACATAAAAGAAAATATATACCGCAGAATATCAGTTTTCGTTTTGTGTGCATGGGCTGCAATCGAATTTTTACTTCCCTATTTCGTCTCAGAAAATACCGTCTGGGTAAGATTCGTACTCTTGGGAATTTACTGGATTTTTGCCGTCGCAATAAGCATAAACCTTATTCTCGGGGGAGTGCGCCACAGTGACTTTATCGAGATGAACGCCGGACTTATTTTGATTATCCTTTACATTGGATACCTGATTTTCAGCGCAGACTTCAATATGTTATATAACGGACTTGTGCTGATAGCCTTGGGAGCTGTTCTTCTCGCGGTAAACTTTGCCCTCGCCAAAAACATTAAGGCGATTCCAGAGAAAGAAAAAGGAGGCGAAAAAGATGCGTAAAAAACTCTTTTATGGCCTTATAGCCGCTTTTATTATTCAGCTTTTCGTGCCCGCATTTATGATAGGCTACTCCGTTTCTTCTGAGAGAAACATAGAGGCTTACGGTAAAGAATATGATGTTAAAATAAACCCCTACGGCGTAACCGATGAAAACGAAATTCTCTTCAATGTCTCCGACTGCTTTGCCCTGATTCCCTACGAGGAGGACAGAAGCTCAGGATACGTTTACGCCCAGTTTGACGTATCTGCCGACGGCACAGCCTATGTCAAAAGCGCCTCATTTGACAAGCCCGATTCCCCTTATTATATCCGCAGCGATGAGCCTTCAACCTACTGGTCGTTCCCGAAAAAGCCTTATTTTACCGACAAAGACTGCGCGGAGAGCATGAGGGAGTATATAGCCGAGCGCAAGCACGACGGATGGTTTTCCACTCCCGTATATGAAGATGAAGACATGGTTACACTGAAAATTTCAGTCTATGAAGGAAAAATGATAATGAAGGGCATCTATATAAACGGAACGCCCATGGAGGAATACTTCGCAGACAGCAATGCATAAGTGCTGATTTTAAAGCTCAGACAAAAACTGTGGCTTAACTTTAAAAAATCCCGTTTCGGCTCAGCTGCCGAAGCGGGTTTACTTTTTATTTGCATAAAAGTCAAAGCTTTATTACAGTGTAAAAAATTAATTTTTCTCAGGCAGAAAATGTCGAAAGCTGTAAAACAAATGAAACCGAGGCGCACAATTTGTTAAAGACTGTATTTTAAGGCAAATACATATGGTTGACAAATTATTGCCCTTGACTTAATATAGTATAAGTATTTTAATGTTTATTTTTCTTTAAAATTTTTAATATAATTTAACTTTATCTTAACTTTGTTTAATATGATTTTTTGATATAATTAGTGTGAAATTTTTGAAGGGAGTGTAAAAATGGAAAACATAAAATCTAAGATTTCTATTGTTGTTCCCTGCTACAATGAAGAAGAAGCCTTAGGCTTTTTTTATCCTGCAATATGTGCTGTTGCTAATAAAATGAATTATGTTGACTGGGAATTTAATTTTGTAGATGACGGCTCTTCCGACAGAACCTTAGAGGTAATGCGTAAATATTCCCTCAAAGATGAGCGGGTACGTTATATTTCATTTTCGAGAAATTTCGGTAAAGAAGCCGCTATGTACGCCGGACTCAAAATGGCAACAGGAGATTATGTTGCCGTTATGGATGCAGATTTACAGGACCCGCCGGAACTTCTTGAAGAAATGTACAACTATTTAACAAGCGGAGAATACGACTGTGCGGCAACACGCAGAGTAACAAGAAAAGGCGAGCCGCCAATACGCTCATTTTTCGCAAGAATGTTCTATAAGATAATAAATAAGACCCTTGATTTTGAAATTATGGACGGTGCGAGAGATTTTCGTCTTATGACAAGAAAAATGGTTGACGCCGTTATTTCCATGAGCGAATACAACCGTTTTTCCAAGGGTATATTCGGCTGGGTTGGCTTCAGAACAAAATGGATTCCCTACGAAAACGTTGAACGAGTAGCAGGAGAAACAAAGTGGCATTTTTGGAAACTTGTTCTTTATTCCCTTGAGGGAGTTGTGGCGTTTTCCACCGCTCCTCTTATGATCTCATCAATTGCAGGTTTGATATTCTGCTTCTTGGCATTTGTCATGCTTTTGATAGTATTTTTCAAAACCATTATCTATGGTGACCCCGTTGCCGGATGGCCTTCGCTTGCCTGCCTTATTCTTTTTATAGGCGGCATACAGCTTTTTTGCATGGGTATTTTGGGACAGTACCTTTCAAAAATGTATCTTGAAGTTAAAGGCAGACCAATTTATATAGTAAAGGAAAGCAACGAAGACTACGCAAAAAGCGAAAAGAAGGAAGCAGCTCTTACAAAATAAATAATTCTTAGCCTATCTAAACAAAAAGCGGACTGATAAATCAGCCCGCTTTTTAATATCATATTGACTTACACCCTTTGCAGCGCAGGAGGCTCAGTTTCAACAGGTGATACATTTTCACGCTTTTTCAAAATCTTTTTCATAAATACGAGATAGATTATCAACGAAACGGCAGGGCCTATTATATCCGAAATAGGTTCTGCATAAAAAACCGCTTTTGCTCCGAAAAACATTGGCAACAGGAAAATAGCTGTAAAATATATTCCCTTTCTCCAAAAGGAAAGGGGCAGAGAAAACCTAACCTGACCGATAGCCGTAAATCCGTCCACTACCTCGTACTGAACGCCAAGAGGTATTAATGCAAGGGTGCAGATTCTTACAGCCTTCATAGTCTCACCTATAAGTTCCTGATCCCCTGTAAAAAGTCTTATAAAATAAATACCGCAGGTCCAGGAAAGCACAAACATTATGCCCGTAAAGGCAATGCACATAAGGAAAATATATTTCTGCGCTTTTTTTAC
>CAUDRD010000234.1 GCA_958451705.1 uncultured Oscillospiraceae bacterium | reverse complement strand
GGCAGCGGTATGGTTCTCGGTGAAGGTCAAATACCCCCTGAAGCTGAGGTGCATAGAGCTATCTATATGAAGCGTAAAGACGTAAACAGCATTGTGCATTCCGTTGACAGAGACATTAAAACAGTCTCTACTTTCAACATGACTTTGAAGCCCCTTCTTGATGACTGTGCACAGATTGCCGGTGCCACTGTAAAAACTGCATTTTTCAGCCCCGACAACGCTGCCGCAGACGCACAGAAGGTAGTAAAGAAAATGCGCTCACGCAGCGCCGTTATGCTTAAAGACAACGGAGCTCTTTGCTGCGGTCCGTCAAGATATGACGCTCAGGCAACAGAGATGGTAATGGATAAAGGCTGCAAAACTTACCTCGGTGCAGCACTCTTTAATAAAATAAAGCCCATAAACCCCATCGAAACAAGACTTATGCGCTTTATCTACGTAACTAAATATTCTAAAAAAGCCGGTAAATAAGCGGTCAGTCTCCGGCCGCAATACCCCCTACATAGAGACTGTTATATAACAAATATAACAGTCTCTTTAATTTTGTCAAAAATAAACTAAGGCAACAGAATAATCTGCCGCCTTTTACTTTTATAAGTTTTCTTTTACACCTTTTGATTTATTTTGCTTTCTTTAAAACTGCACCGTTATAAATTGCCCATGCTGCAGAACCGCCTAACGCTGACAATCCCACAGCTAAAAATACAGCGGCATTTTCTCCCTTTATGTTGTTAATAGTTCCCATTCCGATAAACCTGACAAAGCAAATCATAGCGCCTATGTAGGTCATCATCAAATGGCCTGCACCTTGAGGAAGTCTACCGAGATAGAAATCATCTGCGCCAAACATTCCAAGACAAGCGGCAAGCTTCGCAGCTTTTTTATAATCCTTAGCTTTTGAAACTGTTTCCTTTTTGTCAGTTACAGGGTAAAGGTTTGTATGATTTACAAAAAACAGCAGCACCAGACCTCCCCACAGCGGGATTAATTCAAGCAGTCCGCTTTTATCCATAGCAAAATACGTAATAATCATTCCCAAAAGAGTCATTGCAACAATAGAAAGCGTTATTCTGTAGCAAATATGCTTTTTAAAGTTTTTAAGAAAAAACGTCATCAGTGCTATTCCGTTTAGAGCAATAAAAGCTAACGCCGCTATTAAATGTACAATACCCTCCCAGCCCCAATCGTTTATAAGGACAACTATAACCACCATAAAAGGTGCAGCGTAGAGGGATACTATTCCGATTTTTCCTGTGTAACCGAATTTGTTATAAATTTGAAAGATATTGATAAAATATGCAGCGCAGGTAAGAAAGCCCCAAACTATGAACCCGATAGGATAGTCATACCCAATCCACGAAAGAGTATTTTCTACGTACAAAGGATTTCTAACAAAACCAAAAAGGATATTAAAAACCAGTGCCATTACCAATACCGTAAATGATAATTTTTTATTGTTCAAAATGCTTTCACTGTGTTTGTGCCATGCTCTTTCCAATGCCTTCTCCCCATTTCATGACAACTTGTCATTTTAAATAATTTTAACAGATTTTTTGTATAAACGAAAGAGAATCACAGTAAATTTTATAAAATAATTATAGCCTTATGCTGAGAACCGGAAAGTAAATATATCTGTAAACACACAAAACAGACAGCCGCATAAAGCGACTGCCCGTAAAAATTTTGCTTTAACTTTCTACATTAATTATTGACTAAGTATTTTCTATATTCCCTATTTTACAATTAAGCGTTTTATAAAACTATTTTTCGTTTCTTAAAGCCGTTCCGTTATAAATTGCCCATGCGGCGGAACCACACAATATTGACAAACCGACGGCGAGAAATACAATGGCGTTTTCTCCGGTTATATCATTCATAACTCCCAAGCCTATGAATCTGTCAACGCAAATCATAATGCCTACAACTGTCATAAGCAGATGGCCCTCCCCCTGAGGAAATCTGCCAAGGTAAAAATCGTCTGCTCCAAACATTCCGAGACACATGGCAAGCTTTGCAGCTTTTTTCTTATCCTTGTTCTTAGGGCTGACTTCCTTTTTATCAATAACGGGATAGAAATTTGTGCAGTTTATAAGGAACAAAAGGATTAATGCAATCCAAATGGGAATAAGCTCCAAAAGTCCGCTTTTGCCCACAGTAAGCAAAATTACCAGCATACTTAAAAGCATGAAAGCTACGCCGAAAGTTGTAAGCTTATAGCTAATATGCTTTTTAAAATTGTGAAGAAGGAAAAGTAGAAGTGCGGCGCCGTTAAGGGCGATGAAACCGATTGCTCCTATCCAGTGTACAACGTGTTCCCAGCCCCAGTCGTTTATAAAAACGAAGGAGCAGGCCATAAATGGAGCAGCGTAAAGGGCAACGGTTCCTATTTTTCCCGTATAACCGTGTTTACGATATATATGTAAGATGTTCAAAAAGAAAGCTGAGCCTGTGATTGCCCCCCAAAATATAAAGCCTATGGGATGGTCATAGCCTATCCATGAGATAGTGTTATCTTCACCAAGGGGATTTCTAAGGCAACCGAAAATTACGTTAAAAATAAGCGCCATAAATAAAACCGCAACTAACACTTTTCGGTTATCCAGAACACTTTCGCTTTGCTTCTGAGGTAATTTTTCCATTTTTAATCCTCCTGACAAACTTAATTTGCATTTTTTATAATTTTAACAGATAATTTACGGGAATAAAAGAGATTTATTATGAATTTAATATAATTTTGCGATAATTTTTAAAGCAGATCACATAATATCATATAATTTCTCAAGCATCTGATTTAAAACTTTTACATTTTTTGCAAACACATCGATACTATTGCTTTTACAAATCCATTATGGCATAGTTAAGGGCTTTCCCCTGCACTTTCAAGTATCTTTGCACACTCGCTTCAAAAGCTTTTACATTTCTTAAGAAAATATATCTTGCCGATTAAATACGGCAATGTAAGCTTAAGCAAATTTACGATGTATAGTTATATATTGCATATAATATATATGATTTTTCATTACTTATTCGAACCGGAAATT
>CAUDRD010000233.1 GCA_958451705.1 uncultured Oscillospiraceae bacterium | reverse complement strand
CAACTGCGGCGAAAAGCTTGAGTTCGAAATCGAGTTTGACGATGACGAAGAGGAAGAAGCAGAGGATAAGGAATAATTTATAAATTTCCCGCTTTTTCTTACAACTTGTTATTTATAAAAGCTTCGGTTTATCCGGAGCTTTTATTTTTTACTCTAAAAATATTGAATAAATTTTTAGAGTAATTTAATAAAGGACTGTTCAAATCAAAAAAAATAGTGTATAATAGCCTCATTATTATTATAGTTTGCAAAAATATTGTGAACCGAAAACAAATTAAATATAATATGCTCTTATAAAGATGCAACAATTTTCTTCACCTACATTTTTCATTTGGCAACGGATAGCCTTATGAAAATGGAGATATATTATTCTATGAATAAAAACAGGGGAGAGAAATGGAGACAAATCAAAACAAAAGAGGAACTTATGGTTCCCAGTCTGCACAGATTAAGTCTGAAGCGGAACATTTTGAGCATCCGAATTATTCGGAAAACGGCTGGGTTGGCGCATGGAGTACCACGCCTGTACGATTTGACCCTAAGGAGTTTTTACAACTCAAAAAGGGAACGTTTAAATCGGGTCTGACTCACCTTACTTTCAGAACGGAAATTAGGCCGACAATCGGCGGAAGCGATGTCCGTGTTACACTTTCCAATGCGTTTGGTAAATTCCCTCTTACCGTAGACGCTATGACGGCGGCAAAGGGCGTTGGAAAATCCGTATGTAAGGTAGTGCCTGATACCATTAAGAAAGTAACCTTTGACGGCAGCGAAAGCGTTACAATCGAACCGGGTGAAACAGTTACGTCTGACCCAATAGGTATGGAAGTAGAGGCACTTGAACACCTTGTTTTTTCATCCTTTGTGAAAAAATCCGGCGTTATGAGAACCTTTGGTATGATTGGCGGTCATACCTATGCTCAGTTTGGCAACCATACCATGTCATCTAATATGCTGGGAAGTCCTATGAAGCTTAACGGCGATTTCGGAGAGTATGCCATAATACCCATGATTTGTGGTGTTGACGTATATGCACCGGGAGCTTCAGCTGTTGTTATGATAGGCGATTCCACAATTGCCAATGATATTCCCTTATTGCTTGCCGAAAAGCTTCAAAATTCAGGAATTTCAAATGTGGGAATTTTGCAGCAGGCGGTAAAGGGAAACCGCCTTATGGACAATGGCGTAGGAAGGCTCGGAATGGTTTACGGCGAATCAATGCTGGAGCGTTTTGAGCGTGACGCTCTTGATCTGCCTGGTGTCAAAAAGGTTTTCATCAAGGTGGGGGATAACGATATTATCCATCCCCAATGCAAGAGCATGAAGGGAATAGCGAAATACGTCACTGTTGATGAAATGATTGACGCTTATAAAGAGCTTATTGAAAGAGCCCATGAAAAGCACATAAAGGTGTACATGTTTACAAGAACCGCTTGGAGAGGATATACAAGAAATCTGCTCGGTGGCGGAGACGATGTTATATGGACAACGGAAATTGACGAAATGAGAAAGCAGCTTAATCGCTGGATCCGGAGCGATGACAGTCCTGCCGACGGCTGGATAGATCTTGATTACCTTTGTGACGATGACCTTGCAGAGGAGATGAAGAAAGAATATACTACAGACGGCGTTCATTTCAGTTCCAAGGGTCAGCAGGTATTTGTGGAAAATCTGTCCTTAGATTATTTTCGTTAAAACAAAAACAGACGGTGAATTTCACCGTCTGTTGCTTTTTTCAGTCTTTTATTTTCTTTAACGTGTACTAAACTTAAGCTATCTTATCATAAATACGAGCAGCCATATGATAGGGGCTAATGTCAGGGCAATAACCGCACATGCCATCCATTTGTTTTTGACTGCGTCGTTTTTATCGACTATCGCTTCAATGGTTTTAAATGAAGCGAAAAGTCCAAGCGGCAGGGGGACTGCCATCGCAATCCAGGTAAGAATGAGAAGACCCATAGTAATTCTCCTTCTAAAGATTTAAATTTCTCAGTAAAAACAAATCATCTGCGCAGTAAATGTGCTTCATAATTTTTCGTATTTTGCAGTAGAATTATCAGAACGAAACATTTAAATAAGCTTCACGAGTCCCTTTGATGCAGAAATACGTTAAAGAAATAAAAGAACAGATTTCAGATAAAATTATCCCTCTTTAAGCAGAGCCTTATAGAGCTTAATGTACTCGTTTGCGCTGCGTCCCCAGCTGAAGTCGCTTTCAAGGGCACGCTTTACGAGAATCTGCCAGCCTTCCTTGTTCTTATAGCCTTCAAGAGCTCTATACATGGTGTGAAGCATATCGTGGGCATTGTAGTTTGAGAAAGTAAAGCCGTTGCCCATACCGTCGCCGCTGTCGGTTATGGAGTCCTTAAGTCCGCCTGTTTCACGGACAATGGGGATAGAACCGTAGCGGAGCGCTATCATCTGGGAAAGGCCGCAGGGCTCACTCTTTGATGGCATAAGGAATATGTCGGAGCCTGCATAAATCTTTCTCGAAAGTGAGGGAATAAAGCCTATTCTTGCTCCTACCTTGTTGGGGTATCTGCCTGCAAGGTCTTTAAAGTAATTTTCATACTGCCAGTCGCCGCTTCCGAGAACTACAACCTGAACGTCGTTGTTTGCTACAAACTCTTCGAGAACCGCTTCAACAAGGTCGAGACCCTTATGGGATACAAGTCTTGATACCATACCTACAACAGGTACATCCTCACGCTGGGGAAGTCCAAAATTCTGCTGAAGATCAATCTTGTTTTTAACTTTGTTTTCCGGGTGCTCTGCGGAATAGTTAGCAGCAATGTTTTTATCGGTCTCAGGGTTGTAATTGTCAGTGTCGATACCGTTGAGTATTCCCGACAGCTTCCAAGAACGCTGGTTGAGTATTGTGTCAAGGCCGTGGCTGTACCAGGGGTCGAGAATTTCCTGAGCATAGGTGGGGCTTACTGTTGTAACTCTGTTTGCACATTCTATGGCGGCTTTCATAAAGTTCGTGTTTCCGTCGTATTCGATAAGGTTATATGCGCTTTCAGGTATGCCCAAAACGTCGTTGAGGAGCTCTTT
>CAUDRD010000232.1 GCA_958451705.1 uncultured Oscillospiraceae bacterium | reverse complement strand
TCCTCTAAGACGTATATCCCTGCTGCTGGCTCCGATTAAAACGTGGAACACTCCGTCTTCAACGGTCCAGTCGTTTATGAGAGTATTGTAAAAGGCAAAGGCACGGGTATCCAAATGAACTGTAACACGTTTTTCTTCTCCCGGCTGAAGATATACCTTTGTAAACTCTTTAAGCTCCTTTGCCGGACGGTAAACGGTGCTCTCTGCGTCGGAAACATAAATCTGTGTAGATTCAGCTCCCGCAACGTTTCCTATATTGGCAACGGTATATGAAACATCAACCTCATCGCCGTGGTTTATTGTACGCTTTGAGATTTTAAGAGCGGAATATTTAAACTGGGTATAGGAAAGACCGTGACCAAAGGGGAACAGGACTTCCCTTTCGGCAGTATCATAATAGCGGTAGCCTACATATAATCCCTCACGGTACTCCGAAGTGACAGGGGAACCGGGGAAAGTTTTATAGGTGGGATTATCCTCAAGCCGCAGGAGGAAGGTTTCGGCAAGCTTTCCGCTGGGGTTTACTTTGCCTGCAAGAAGATCGGCAACTGCATGGCCGCCGGCTTGTCCCCCAAGATAACTGTTGAGAAGACCCTGTACCTTTGAAATCCACGGCATTTCAACAGGTGAGCCGCAGGCGAGAACTACAACTATATTTTTATTAACAGCATATACCGCATTTATAAGCTCGTTATGAGAGGCGGGAAGCTTCATTGAAGTTCTGTCATAGCCCTCCGACTCGTAATTATCTGTAAGACCTACGAAAATTATTGCTCCGTCGCTCTTTTTGGCAATTCGGCAGGCCTCACCTATAAGCCTGTCGTCAGGAGCAGAGGACTTATCTTTATCGTAGCCTTTTGCAAACTCGCATTTTACCCCGGCTTCAAGCAGAGCTTCAAGGGCATTGTCAAGTTTAATGGGATTTATCTTTGAACTTCCCGCCCCTTGGTATCTCGGTGAAATCGCAAGGTCACCGATTACAGCATATGTCTTTTCACGGTCAAGGGGAAGGATATTATTTTCATTTTTAAGAAGTACCATTGACTCGCTTGCAATTTTTCTTGCAAGGGCATTATGCTCTTCCGGGTCAAAGGTAAAGTCGCCTTTTTCAAGGGTTTCCTTAGCTTTAAGGATAATATCTATAATTCTGTCAACGCTTTCGTCAAGTACGCTCTCTTCAAGCATACCGTCTTCGATAGCTTTCAGTATCTTTCTTTCGGCAATTCCGCCGGAGGAAGGCATTTCAATTTGCTGGCCTGCCTTTATTCCGTCAACAATCTCGTTTTCTGCGCCCCAGTCTGTAATTACAATACCTTCGTGACCCCACTCATTTTTAAGTATATCTGTGAGCAGCTTTTTACATTCGGCGCAATATTCTCCGTTAAGACGGTTATAAGCGTTCATAACCGTCCAGGGCTGAGCTTTCTTTACTACATTTTCAAAAGCGGGAAGATATATCTCCCTGAGTGTACGTTCGTCCACAACGCTGCTTACTGTAAAGCGTCTTGTCTCCTGATTGTTTGCGGCAAAGTGTTTAAGAGAGGTTCCCACTCCCTTTGACTGCACTCCCTTAACCCATGCCTCACCAAGCTGACCGGCAAGATAAGGGTCCTCGGAGAAATACTCAAAATTTCTGCCGCAAAGGGGACTGCGCTTAATGTTTATTCCCGGGCCTAAAAGTATTGACACCTTTTCTTTAAGACATTCCTCGCCTAAAGCCTCGCCCATTTTTTTCACAAGTTCTCTGTCCCATGAACAGGCCGTTGTTACGGCAGGGGGGAAGCAGGTTGCAGGGAAACTGGAGTTAGCTCCCATATTATCAGTTTTTTCGTCCCCCTGCTTTCGCAGTCCGTGGGGACCGTCGCTGACCATAATTTCTGGAAGACCAAAACGCTCTATTCCTTTAAAATGCCAGCAGTCTTTGCCGGAGCAAAGAGACGCTTTTTCTTCTATGGTCATTTTTTCTATAAGCTTCTGATGTTTCAAAACAGCACCTTCTGTCTGTGTTTTCTTTTTTCTTTCAAATAAAACCGTAATGTTTAAACCAATTTTCGCACAGATCACTCCACTGTGCAGTAAGTGGATTATATCTCTTTTCACTTTCAGGGTCATCGGTAATAACCGCAAGGCCCTGGCCATGGTCACCCTCAGGGAAAAGATGCAGCTCTACGGGCACGCCCATATCGCCTAATTTTTCCGCAAGTGAAAGAGAGGTTTTATAATTAATAAGGGTATCTTTCATTGACTGCCATATAAAAGCAGGGGGAAACTGCATACCCTTTTTAAGAACAAAATCAAAATATGCGACAATGTTGAATTCGTCATCGTCATCGTCATATTCATCTACAAAATTAACCGCCGCATAGGCAAGAACCGCTCCGTCAGGACGGGAAGACACACGCTCTACGGGATCTTGGTCACATGGGTTTCCGTCATCGCCGCAAAAACAGGTTAGCGCCGCAAGATTTCCTCCGGCAGAAAAGCCCATAACTCCTATTTTATTTTGCAGTATGCCGTATTTTTCGGCATTATATCTCAGAAAGCGCACCGCACGCTTTGCATCAAGGAGAATTACATCCCTTGAATAAGGGATAACACGGTAATCCAGCACAGCGGCATGAAGTCCCATTTGATTAAGACGTAGCGCAACGTCCTTTCCTTCATGGGGAGATTTATTTATATAAGAGCCTCCCGCCATAACTACTACGCACCCTGTCTTTTTTTCTGTTGAAGCGGGGAAAAAGGTTATTGACGGTTTACGCTGGCCGTATTCTTCATTAAAACCCGGAATGTCTCCATCCCAAAGGGGAATCTGCGTGTACTCCGACAGCATTTTTCTCCAGGGAGCGTCTGAGTCAAAGTTTCCAAATAAGTCTACCGCGCCATCCATAAAACTGCTCCTTTCCTCCTTTTATTTTAACGGATACCTGTCTTATAAACCGCACTTTCTCTATTTTAAGAAACTTTACGGCAAATATAAGGCGCCGCATTATTACATTTTTATGTGTTAATTTTAATATAATTTAAATTTTTTGTAAAATAACACAAACTTCACTATATTATACACTTATTATAA
>CAUDRD010000231.1 GCA_958451705.1 uncultured Oscillospiraceae bacterium | reverse complement strand
TTAGTCTGTCCCTCAAACTGAGCGTCGGTAAGCTTTACGTTTATAACCGCCGTAATACCTTCTCTTACATCTTCGCCCGAGAGTTTTTTATCTGCGTCCTTAAGGATATTGTACTTTTTGCCGTAATCGTTAAAAACTCTTGTAAGGGCTGTTTTAAATCCGGTTTCATGGGTACCGCCGTCAACGGTATTTACGTTATTTGCAAAAGAGAGAATTATTTCATTATAGCTGTCGTTATACATAATTGCGATTTCGGCGCTTCTGTCGCCGCTTACCGCAGAAAAATGTATGGGCTTTTCATGAAGAGGAGTGAGCTGTCTGCTCTTATTTATAAACTCAACAAAGGAGCTTATACCGCCTTCATAGCAGTATTCCTTGCTGATAATATTATCGCTGTCTCTTTTATCGGTAAGTGTTATAGAAAGACCTGCGTTAAGAAAAGCCTGTTCTCTGAGTCTTCTCTGAAGAATCTCAAAGTCGTAAACAGTGGTCTCTCTGAATATTTCCGGGTCCGCCTTAAATTTGACAAAAGTACCGCTGTCGTTTGTATCGCCTATAACCGTAAGGTCGGAGGTAATATTTCCTCTTTCAAAGGTCTGACGGTAAATGTGGCCGTTTTTAGAGATTTCAACCTCCATATACTCTGAAAGAGCATTAACAACAGAGGAACCAACGCCGTGAAGACCGCCGGATACTTTATATCCGCTGCCACCGAATTTACCGCCGGCATGGAGAACCGTGAGAACTACGGTAACTGCCGGAAGTCCCATTTTCTCGTTTATGTCAACGGGGATACCACGGCCGTTATCTCTTACGGTGATAACGTCACCTGGAAGTATCTCAACCTCGATATGAGTACAGTAACCTGCAAGGGCTTCGTCTATTGAGTTATCTACGATTTCATAAACAAGGTGATGAAGTCCTTTAGGTCCTGTTGAACCTATGTACATACCGGGTCTTTTACGCACGGCTTCAAGACCCTCCAAAACCTGAATCTGACTTGCGTCATATTCTTCGGTAACAAGGGTATCCATAACCTCTTCTACTTCCGGGTCAAGGTTGCTGTTCATTGTGTTTTCAAGATTTTCCATCTTAAAAACCTCCTTCTCTTCTTAACAAAAGCCTACTACTTCATATTTCTCTCTATATTTGCAAGATTGCCTACAAATCCCGTTCTCTTTAAAAGGGTTTGGCAGGAAATCTGTGAAATGTAAACCACTCTTCCGCTTTTTCTCGTTTCGTCCTGACAAACGATAAAAGATTTAGGAAGCTCATATGAAACGTTTATAACGTCTCCCGCTTTTTCAGCTGCAGCAAGGTAATCTCTTGATGCTTTTGCAACAGTAGCGGTATCAAGGTCAAAAATGCCTATTATTTTATCAAGGGTGACTACCGTATCCTGTCCTAAATGCAAATACATTCTAAATTACCTCCCCGCTGAAAATTTTAAATCTATCTTAGTTATTTTTTCGTATATTCCTTTATTTCTCCGTTTTTAACTTCAAAAACCTTTCCGGCACACATATTAAGGGCTGGAGTAGAATCGCAGCAGGTGATAAAAACCTGCTTGTCTTTAATCCGGTTTAAAATATAATCCTGTCTTGATGGGTCAAGCTCACTCATAACGTCGTCAAGAAGTATAACCGGAGAGGAGTCCGTAAGTTTTCTCAAAACCTCAGCTTCACCAAGCTTAAGGGCAAGAGCACAGGAACGCTGCTGTCCCTGAGAGCCGAAAGAACGGGCGGAAACTGAGTCTACTTTTATTTCAAAATCATCTCTGTGAGGGCCGCATGAAGTGGTTCCGTTTGAGATGTCGTCTTTTCTGTGTTTTACAAGGTTAGAATAAAGTCTTCTTTTAATTTCGCTGTAATCAGGTTTTTCCTTTTCGTCAAAGGGAATTTTTCCTTTGTCAGATTTAATTTCTGATATATTATCGCCGTCCAATAAAATATTTCTTATTGTAGGCGCATACTCGAAAGTAAATTTTTCTCTGCTGGAAGAAAGTCCCTCATAAATCTGCACCGCCTCTTTTTTAAGATGCTCAGTATATTCATAGCGGTAAATAACAATATCGGCTCCGTAAGAAGCCAGCTTTTCATCCCATATATCGAGGGTATCTGCAAGGGATGGAGTTGTATAAAGACTTTTTAAAAGCATATTTCTTTGCTTTAAAACTCTGTTGTAGCCTGCAAGAACTTTTGCATAAAGTGGTCTTGATTGTGCCACAGCCATATCTATAAATTTTCTTCTCTCCTCGGGAGAACCTTTTACGATATTAAGATGAATGGGAGAAAAGGCAACTGCTCTGAAAACGCCTATCATTTCTCTAACGCTTTGAAGCTTAACTCCGTTGAGAGTTCCGCTGCGTTTTTTGTCGATTGTAATTTCAGCGCTCTGCTCTCTGCCGCCTGAGTAAAACTCAAACTCGAGATTTGCTCTTTCTTCTCCGAAAGCGACAAGCTCACTGTCCTTTGAACCTCTAAAGCTTTTGCAGCCTGTAAAAAGCCACAGAGCTTCTATAAGATTTGTCTTACCCTGGGCGTTGTCGCCGCAGATAAGATTCACTCCAGGATCGGGGGTTATAACCATCTCTTTTATGTTGCGGTAATTTTTAGCCTTAAGAGTCAGTGCTTTCATCTGCTTTTACCTCGTAAAGCTTCCCCTCAAATTCGGCAACATCGCCGTTTCTGAGTTTTTTGCCCCTTACAGTGCAGATTTCTCCGTTTACCTTTACCTCTTCGCTTTGTATGGCAATTTTAGCGTGTCCGCCGCTTTGCACAGCATCGGCAAGCTTTAAAAATGCATCAAGCTTTATAAATGGAGAATTTATCTCTATTATTTTTTTCGGTTTTTCCTTAACCTTGACTTTTATCTTCATATGAAAAATCCTTTATTTTAAAATTTTTCCTACTGCTCCGTGTACGGAGGACAAGTCAGCTTTCATTTTACACATCTAAACGCAGCAACAGAAAAATATAAGTTTCTGCGATTGGGTTTATTTAAAACGCAGGAATATATATTTATTTTTTGCTGGCGTTTAGTGTGCGATTTGGATGCAAGCTCAGCTTGCTGTGCGGCTTG
>CAUDRD010000230.1 GCA_958451705.1 uncultured Oscillospiraceae bacterium | reverse complement strand
TCTACATCGTCAACTTTTACTAAAATGCCGTTTTCGACATTGGTTATAAGCTCCGACGGCCCCATAGGACAATTGGCCGCAATAACGGGCATCCCGCAGGCCATAGCTTCAATTAGCACATTGGGCATCCCTTCAAAACGTGAGGAAAGGACAAACATCCTGCCGCCGGACATTTTTTCACAGGCGGCTTTATCCGCTCCCGGAAAGCTTACCTTTTGAGAAATACCGAGCTTTTCCGCAAGCTCTTGAAGGCTTTGGTGCAGTTCTCCCTCACCGAAAACCGTAAGGGTATAATCGGCGTGCTCTTGCGAAAAAAGCGAAAAAGCCTTTAAAAGTATATCAAAGCCTTTTTCGGGAACAAGTCGCCCCATTGCATAAATCTTTTTTTCACGCATATGGAAAGGTACTACTTCATCAGGAATATTTCCGAAAATTCCGTTGGGTATTACTGCTCCCTTTTTTGCGGCATTTTTAGGATAATATTTTCTTGCAGCCTCAGTCTGAAAAACATATCCGTCAGACAGCACAGCAGAAAGTTTTTTCACCGCCGAATACGGAAAATTTGGAAAGTGGCGGTAAGGGTTGCTTCTTTCGCTGCCTATTGATTTCGTACCCGTAAAGGCACAGGCAAACACTGCATAAGCTGCCATTAGACTGCTCATTGCTATTATAACATCAAGTTCGATGCTTTTCATCACTCTTCGCAGACTGTAAGCTTTTTTTAAGCTTTTTTTAATTTTCCCGTCGTCCTCTTCTTTAAAAGCCAAGGGAAAAATCTTTATTTTGCCGTCTGCATCATAAAAATTCTCGCCGTCGTGAAGGGTTATTATAACAACCTCGTGTCCCATATGAGCCATGGAGTTGCTTAAGGCTATAGTTGCCCGCTCTGCACCTCCCACGGCTAAAGAGGGTATTAAAAAACCTATTTTCATTTTTCATCACCCTTAAACAAGATTTTCTCTGTACCAGTCGATTGCAAGCATTATGCCTTTCTTAAAATCATAATCCGGTGAATATCCCAGATTTTCTCGTGCCTTTGTAATATCGGCGTTGGAGTGTTTTATATCACCCTTTCTGTCGGGGGCAAAAACAGGGTCAATATCCTTTCCGAGAATTTCGCAGAGAAATTTATAGATATCAATAAGATATTCCCGCTCTCCGCAGGCGATATTATAAACCTCTCCGGCACACTCGGAAGGGGCAAAACAGGCTTTGAAATTGGCCTCGATTACGTTTTCGATATAGGTAAAATCTCTCGACTGCATTCCGTCGCCGTTTATGGTGGGAGCTTTATCTGACAAAAGCAGCTTTATAAATCTCGGAAGTACCGCCGCATATTCGCCCTCAGGGTCCTGACGCCTTCCGAAAATATTAAAGTATCTGAGGCCGTAGGTATCGAGTCCGTAAAGGTTCTTATAAAGCCTGCCGTACTCTTCACAGGCAATTTTCGTAATTGCATAGGGGGAAAGGGGGTTGCCTTCACACCCCTCTTTTTTAGGCAGTACAGGCGAGTCGCCGTAAACTGAGGAGCTGGAGGCATAGACAAACTTTTTTGTCCCCTGTCTTTTTGCCGCTTCCATCATATTGAGAGTACCTTTAATATTGATTTCCTCATAAATCAGCGGCATTTCAATGCTTGCGGGGACGCTGCCCCAAGCCGCCTGATGAAGCACGAAGTCGGAATTTTCACATGCTTTCATGCAGGTGTCAAAATCTCTTATATCACCCTCTAAAAGCTGAAAGTCAGGGTGTGCCAAAAATTCCTCAATATTCTCCCTTCTGCCTCTTGAGAAGTTGTCAAGGCAGCATACTTTACATCCTTTTTTCAGAATGGCTTCGCAGAGATTGGAGCCGATAAAGCCCGCTCCGCCTGTAACGGTAAATTTTGTTCCCTCCGGAAATTTTATCTGTTCGTATCCCATGTTTTTCCTCCTTAAAAACGCCAGTATGAATATCCGTTTTTCTCAAAATCTTCTTTTTCGTAAATTCCCTTTATATCCGCTATAATGCCGTTTTTCCCGAGAAGCTTCTCAAAGTCCTTTTCTGAAAGGTTTTTAAATTCATCGTGGGCAACGGCCACTATAAGGGTATCGAGATCTTTAAGGTTTTCCTGTTTTTCGAGCTCTATTCCGTATTCTTCCTTTGCCTCGTCTTTATCGGCAACTGGGTCGCACACAACCGGCTCAATGCCGTATTCCTCAAGCTCCCGCACAATGTCTATCACTCTCGTGTTTCTCGTATCGGGACAGTTTTCCTTAAAGGTAAAGCCCAGTATTCCGACACCTGCGCTTTTAACGTTGACATCGTGGGCAATGAGCTTTTTAACGGTTCGCTCCGCCACATATTTCCCCATGGAATCGTTTATACGTCTGCCGGCAAGAATAACCTGGGAGTCATAGCCCAGCTTATTTGCCTTATAGGTAAGATAGTAAGGGTCAATGCCTATACAGTGGCCTCCCACAAGCCCCGGCTGAAATTTAAGAAAATTCCACTTTGTCCCCGCCGCTTCAATAACGTGCTTCGTATCTATTCCCATCTTTTCAAATATCATTGCAAGCTCATTCATAAAGGCGATATTAATATCACGCTGAGAATTTTCAATTACCTTTGCCGCTTCCGCTACCTTTATGCTTTCGGCACGGTAGACTCCCGCAAGAGCCACAAGGGAATAAACCTTTGCCACCTCTTCCAGTGTCTCTTCATCCATACCGGAAACTATTTTTACAATTGTTTCAAGGCGGTGTACCTTATCGCCGGGATTTATCCTTTCCGGAGAGTAGCCGACTTTAAAATCCTCTCCGCATTTAAGACCCGATTCCTCTTCGAGAACAGGAACACATATCTCCTCAGTAACACCCGGATAAACCGTCGATTCATAAACGACTATACTCCCCTTCGTAAGATTTTTCCCCAGTATTCTGCTTGCACTGATAACCGGCGACAGATCAGGGGTTTTATCCTCGTTTATGGGAGTCGGAACTGCCACAATATGAAAGCTGGCCTCCCTGAGTTTTTGGGGGCTGGATGTAAATTCCACCGTACATTTTTTAATTTCTTCGTCCCCTACTTCTTCTGTAGGATCCTTTCC
>CAUDRD010000229.1 GCA_958451705.1 uncultured Oscillospiraceae bacterium | reverse complement strand
GGAGCCGAAGCTCCCCTTCAGATAGTAACAGGTGCACAGAACCTTAAAGAGGGCGATTATGTTCCCGCCGCTCTCAATAATTCAACTGTCCACGGCGGAAAGAAGATTAAAAACGGCAAGCTCAGAGGCGTTGAAAGCTGCGGTATGCTTTGCTCTCTGGGTGAACTTGGTCTTACCCTTCACGATTTTCCCTATGCAATTGAGGACGGAATTTTCGTTTTAGGCGACGACTGCGACAAAACTCCCGGAACAGATATTCACAAAGCAATCGGCCTTGACGACACCGTTACGGAGTTTGAAATCACCTCAAACCGTGCAGACTGCCTTTCCGTTATTGGTCTTGCCCGTGAGGCAGCCGCAACCTTCGGAACAGATATGCACGTTAAAACTCCAGAAGTAAAGCCCGGCCACGGCGATGTAAAGGACATCCTTTCAGTTGAAATTAAGGACAGCGAAAAGTGCTACCGCTATGTTGGCGCAGTTGTTGAGAACGTTCGCATTAAGCCCTCCCCCCGCTGGATGAGAGAAAGACTTCGTGCAAGCGGAGTACGTCCGATAAATAACATCGTCGATATCACAAACTACGTTATGCTCGAATACGGCCAGCCCATGCACGCTTTCGACCTTCGTTACCTTAAAGGCAACAGCGTTATTGTCCGCTGCGCCGAAGAGGGAGAAAAAATCACAACTCTTGACGGTCAGGACCGTGAGCTTCAAAGCGATATGCTTGTAATTGCCGACAAGGAAGGTCCCGTTGCAGTTGCCGGCGTTATGGGCGGAGAATACAGCGGAATAATGGACGACACAACCACAATCGTTTTCGAGTCCGCAATGTTTAACGGCTTCAGCGTACGTTCAACGGCAAAGCGTCTGGGTATGAGAACAGAGGCTTCCTCACGTTACGAGAAGGAACTTAACCCCGAAAGCTGCCTTACCTGCCTTAACAGAGCACTTGAGCTTGTACAGCTTCTCGACGCCGGCGACGTTGTAAACGGCGTTGTTGACTGCTTCCCCAAGGCAAAAGACCTTGTAACTCTTCCCTTTGACTGGCAGTGGGTAAATAACTTTATAGGCATTGACGTTTCAGCCGAGGAGCAGAAAAAAATTCTCGAAAACATCGGCTTCACAGTCGAAAACGGTACAATCACAGCACCCTGGTACAGAAACGACATCGAGCACCTTGCAGATATTTCTGAGGAAATCGCAAGATTCTACGGCTATGGCAATATCCCCAACAGAGCTCTCAGCGGCGAAGCAAACGGAAAGCTCACTCCCGTTCAGCAGCTCCAGCGCCTTGTAAACGAGACAATGCTTGCTTTAGGCGTAACCGAAATTGCCACATTCTCATTTGTAAGCCCCAAGGTTTACGATAAAATCTGCCTTCCCGCAGACAGCGCTCTTCGCAAATGCGTTGTAATCTCCAACCCCCTTGGTGAAGATACAAGCGTAATGCGTACAACAGCTATCCCCAGTGTTCTCGATGTTCTTGCAAGAAACTACAAGAACCGCAACCCAGAAGCGTGGGTATTTGAGCCAGCCACAATCTACATTCCCCAGGGCGAGGATAAACTTCCCATTGAGGCTCAGAGAATCACAGTAGGTCTTTACGGTGCAGACGCTGACTTCTTCATTCTCAAGGGAATTGTTGAAGAGCTTCTTAAAAAGTGCGGCGTAAAGGGATACGATGTTGCAGCAGTTAAGGATGACCCCACATTCCATCCCGGCCGTACAGCCGAATTTACCGTAAACGGAGAGAGAATTGCAATTCTTGGCGAAATCCATCCTCAGGTTGCCGAAAATTACGGAATCGGCGCAAAGGCATATGTCGCCGATATCGACTTCGATAAGATTTTTGAAATCAGAGATACTGTTGTTCAGTATAAGCCTCTGCCTAAATTCCCCGCTACAACCCGTGACCTTTCATTTGTATGCGATAAGGAAATTCCCGTACTGACTCTCGAAAAGGCAATTGGTGAAGCTGTGGGCAAAAACCTCGAAAACATTGCTCTCTTCGACGTTTACGAAGGCGAACAGATTGAAAAGGGCAAAAAGAGCGTCGCTTTCAGCGTGCGTATGCGTTCACCTGAAAAGACCCTCACCGACGAGGAAGCAGATGCAGCAATGAAGCGTGCAGTCAAGGCTTTGGGCAAGCTCGGCATTTCTCTTCGCTCATAAAAAATTAAATACTTATAATCTATTGTTTTTATCACAGAATAGGTATATAATGACATCGAGTTTGAAACGGAGGTGGAGCCTTAATGACAGATAAGACGATTCAGTTTTCAATTAAGGATGAGCATGAAGAGGAAATGAAAAAAACTCTTCAGTGTGTATATGATGCTCTTAAAGAAAAGGGATACAATCCGGTGAGCCAAATTGTTGGTTACATTTTGTCCGAGGACCCCACATACATCACCACTCATAACAATGCCAGAAATCTTGTGAGAAAGCTTGACAGAGACGAGCTTCTTCAGACTTTGCTTAAAAATTATCTTGGCATTGAAAAGCAGTAATCAGCATTATTTAAAAGCGGAGCTAAAAGGCTTCGCTTTTATTTTTCGTCTTATGTGTGACAATTTGTCACACATAAGCATTTTTTGTCGTTATTATAGGTGAAAGCTTTTATCAAAACGAGTGATAAGGAGGATTTTAATGAGCTTTAACTTTAAAAAAGATAAAAAAGAAAACATAAACGAAAATTACGGCGGATATGAAACCGACAAAGAAGCCGGAGAAAAGCAGCTTCGGTTTTATCAAAAAAACTGGTTTATTCTCTTAATGCTTTTCTTTTGTGCTCCCATAGGCATTTTTCTTTTGTGGCGCTACGGAAAATGGAGTAAAGCTTTAAAACTCTTTGCAGCAGCTTTGTCTCTTATCTGGTTTTTATTTGTGATATTTTCAGAATATCCGCCGTCACCTAAAGTGACACCTGTTTCAGACACACGTCCCACCTTTACGGAAATAGAAACCGACGAAACCTTTTCTGCTGAAAGCACGTCTCCCTCAGAAAGAGAAGAGGAAAGCGTTAATGTTAATTTGGACACAACCGCAACAAGTGAATTGAGCACAGCAGCCCCGGAACACACCAAAGCTCCAACCGAAATTGCTTCCCCTACCGAAAAAGCTACCGTACCCCAAACAC
>CAUDRD010000228.1 GCA_958451705.1 uncultured Oscillospiraceae bacterium | reverse complement strand
CAAAGAAGGGGCTTGAGGGAAGACAGTGTATACGCCTTGCCGTTCGCACTCAGGAGGATAACGACAAGCTTATTGCAGCTTTAAAGGAAGAGCTTAAATAAAAGTTCTATATATAATATGATTAAAGTTAGAGCAGCCGTCCTTTGACGGCTGTTTTTTTATTTAGATTTAATTGAGAACGGCTTTCGCTTTGATTTTTACAACGCTTGTATTTGTGCTTAATATCGGACTCGGAAAATATCCTATTTAAATATATAAAATAAACAAAATTTACTGTATTTTCAGTGTTGTTCCTAATTGTTCTGTTGAAAGAATAAGCAGGTTTTGTTATAATAGCACAAAAAGTTAGCGAAAGTAGGAATAATTATGTTATTTGCTGCCGTATTTTCGATTGGTATTGTGTCCACAATTGTCTTTATATGGGAAAGGACAAAAAGGGGAGGAGTACGTGCCCTTTTACTCAAAGCCTTTACAAGCGTAATGTTTGTAGCCTGCGGTGCAGTAGGAGCTGTTGAAGCCTCTGGAAGAGGAAATTCCCACTATGCTCTTATGATACTAATGGGTCTTGTATTTGGACTGATGGGCGACATATGGCTCGATTTAAAGTGGGTCTATCAGGAGGATAATGATGCGTACACCTTTGCGGGCTTTGGTGCCTTTATAATCGGCCATATAATGTTCATTTCTGCGTTGATATATAAATTTGCCGATATTTCAAAGCTTATTTACATAGCGGTTCCGGCGCTGATTTCATTAGTTGCCGCAATGGGAATGCTGATACTTGAAAAGCCCATGAAAATGAACTACGGCAGATTTAAGCCCATAACTGTTTTTTATACTTTCATAGTTGCCTTTATGGCGTTTTTATGCGGCGGACTTGCAATGATGAACGATTTTAAAATTGTAACTCTCAATTTGATGTTTGCCGGCGGAATATTCTTTGCCCTTTCTGACCTTATTCTTTCGGGAACATATTTCGGAGTAGGTAAACGCCGTCCCATCGATATAATAACAAATCATGGCGCTTATTACGCCGCTCAGTTTATTATTGCTTCTTCTCTAGTATTTTTAAAATAAAAGAATCTAAAAAATAGTCTTAAAGCAAAAATAACCTCCCGGCTTTATTTACCGGGAGGTTTTTCGTTTTATTAACCGACCTCTAAAGCTTCAACTCTTTCTTTAGCGGAAGAGTAAAGCTTTTGTATTTCTGAAAAGTGACCGTAATTTTCAGCCTGCTTTAAAAGTTTAACGGCGTCAACCCAAGGCTTTGCCGAACGGTTATAGAAAACTCGTTTATTCTGTTCGTCTCTGATATCCTTATTAAGCTTTTTAATCTTATTCTTTAATTCCTTCAGATCCTTGTTGAGCTTTTTAACCTGTTCGTTGTTCTTTTCCTCTTTGGCGTTGTAAAGAGCCTTGTAAATTTCGTCTTCCTGGTTGTCGTAGACTTCTTCAATTCTGAAAAGCTCGTTTAAAGCCGTATCGTCGGGGAGCTTAATTGTATCTTTGCCGTCATAATACTTTTTCTGATATTTTCTCGCAGTAAGTCTTGTGCGGCTGAAATTAATTGAATACTGGCGAATTTCTTTTTCTTCCTCTGTCTTTTTAGGAAGAGCCTTAGCTTTTTTAAGCTCTTCTTTAAGCTCTGCTATAGTGACCGTTTCAAGTCCGCCAAGTCCCATTTCGGAAATTCTCTTTGCGTTTGCAACCTGAAGCTTTCCGAGATCTTTGTCGAAACGGTTCATTTCTTTCAGTACAAAGGGGGCAAGCTGAATTTCGGTATTGTGCTTCTGAGCCAGCTTATATTCCTTTTTAGCTTCGGATTTAGCCTGCTTGTACTCTTCTTTGGCTTTAGCCAGAGCCTCTTTATCTTTGGAGGCCTTCGCCTGTTTGATAGCGTCTTTTGAAATGTTTTTGATTTTATCTTTGGTGAGCTTTACAGGCTCTTCGTTTGAAAGGCTGTTTGCGCTTTCAACCATCTCAACAACTTCAACAAGATCACGGTCGCTGAGGTTGTTGTTGCCGTAGTCCTCAAAGAACGCACGGATTTTAAGAACCTTTATCATACCCTGCTGTTTAAGCTCAGTAAGGTCGTAGAAGAAATAGGGGATAACGTTGATTAAAGCTCCGAGAGCTGAAACGATAATCAAAATGCGGAGCATTGAAGCGAGAATATCCGGGTCGTAAAGTGAGAAGTAAGAGATATTTGCGCTGCCGTTTGCTATGGCTTCACGTATTACGTCGCCGACAACTGCGCCGTTGTTCATAACCCTGTTCATTACTTCCGGGTCGTTCATAACGGACCTTGCAATTGTTTCGTTTATACCGAATTTTTCATAAATCATAGGAAGGACGCTGCTTGTAGCGAGAGTTACAATTCCGCCTAAAGCAGTTATTGTGGAGAACATTCCATCGATTCTCTCTCCTGAAACATACTGCTGATAGTCACGGATATCAGCCTGAATGGTGGGGGTAAGAATCTGAGCGAAAGCGTTCATAAGGGCGTTCATCCAGAAGCAAATAACGAGTATGACCAGTACGTTTATAAAGGGATACATAATTAAAATGAACACAACGTTAAATACGTTTGTCATTATAAGTACGCCTCTTTTTCCCCATTTTCTTATGCATACTGGGGCAAGGAGCATACCCACCAAACCGGCGTTCTGACAGAATAGAGTTATTAAAGAGTATTCAGAACCGGTGCAGATGCCGCCGTAGTTGTAAAGCCACTGAAGCATTGTGTTGACTGCCGATTCCAGGAATCCCAGCCAGCCGGCAAGGGCGATGATCCAGAAATATTTGTTCCTTACAACTTCTCTCAGGGAGTCCATGAATTTTATCTGGATAACATGGGTCTTAGCCTGTACGATTTTTTCCTTTGTGTTAGCGTAAATTAAGATGCAAAGGCCGATTGAAAGGATGCACAAAGGCGGATATATGTATCTGTACAGCCTTATATCATACATATTGTCGTTTGTGAAAAGCTGTGCGCCTAAGGGCATAACAAGGCCGAGAACAGAGGGCACTAATGAATACACAACGCCTTTAATGGAGGCAACATCCGTTCTTTCCTGAGAATTGGGGGAGAGAACGTGAAGGAGGTTGTCATATGCCTCATAGAAGAAGTTGTAGAAAAATTGCTGACCGAAGTTAAGCAGCAATAC
>CAUDRD010000227.1 GCA_958451705.1 uncultured Oscillospiraceae bacterium | reverse complement strand
ATCAAGAACAGGCTCAAGGTAAGCGATCATATCTTCGGCAGTACCTATTGCGGTAAATCCGTTAAGAGTTTTAAGCATTTCTTCAACCTGCTCAGGAGGAAGACCCGACTGTTCAATCCACTGTTTAAGCTCTTCTTTAGACTCATTTTGGTGGGATTTGAAATATTCAAGAGAGGTTCTGGTTTTAGCCACCAGCTCCTGCATTTCGTTTACTGTGTTCTGGTTAGTTTCAATTTGAGCTTTTGCGCTGTCAAGCTCTGATTTTGCCGATGCAAGCTCTTTATCAGCGTTTGCGTACTTAGCAAGCTCTATTTTTGTCTTATTAAATTCGTCCTGCTTTTGACGCCATAATGCATACTGAGAGGCGTGTTCGTTTGAGCTGTCATAAAGCTTTTTCTGAGCGTCGGTGAGAGAAGCGTTGAATTTTTCTTTCATCTCATCAATCTGAGCCTGTCCGTTGGCAGCCTTATCTTTAAGCTCCTGAACCTCTTTTTCGCCGTTTGCAACCTTTTCGTCGTATTCTGCTTGCTTTTTCTGAAGCTCGATTTCTCCATCGGTAACTTTGGGCTCATACTCAGCTCTTACTTCCTCAACTCTGATAGGCAGTCTTTCGGAAGCGACAGCTTCGATTTTATCAAGTATAGGAGCGATAAAATTAGTATATTCCTCAGTATAGGGGCTGTAATTGTCGGCACCTGCTACTGTAAGGTAAGCTTCAGTATAGTAATCAAAATTAAAAACATCGTCTGAAACATAGATAAAAGTTCCAAGTTTTCCGCTGCCGATATTGGTGTTTCCTCTCTCAAAAGAAAGATAGAGTGGAGTCATAATAATACCGGTGATTTTAAATTCGGTTGTGTTAAGTTTGTTTTCGATATTTGTTCCGTCGCCAGCAAGAGAGATAGTCTGACCTATCTTAAATTCCTCCGGAGCCGAAAGTGCGCTGCCATCAACTACGCATTCGTTTGGCTTGCTGGGCCACTGACCTTCAACAAGGGTTACACGGTTCATGTAATCGGAGGAGGCCTGGCCGTTCTGACTGTAATCGATGGCTGCGTCAAAGTCAAGGGAGATTGCGCGGCAGGTCATTTCTGAACCGTCAATGTCGCCGATGCTTTTGCCGTTAACTTTGAGTATACCGTCAACAAAACGGGACGGCATAACCGTATCGACCCCTTCAATATCCTCAAGGGCTTTTATATCGTCGTCAGTAAGTCCGACAGGAGAAATGACCCTTGCGTCCATTAAATTGGCGTCGTCAAAATATATCTCCGCTGTTTCTTTCATGTCCGGAGCAGTGGCCTTAGTTCCCGCAAAGAAGCTGATTCCCAAAGCCACAATGGCAATTATGGAAATAAAGCGGGCCATGCTGCGGTTGATAGAACGGAGAGTCTCTTTAAAAAGTGCTTTTTTCATTACCATTCTATCCTTTCAACGGGGACGGGATTTTCGTTAGTAGTGATGCTCTGCACACGGCCGCTTCGCATTGTTATAACACGGTCTGCCATCGGAGTGAGAGCTTGGTTGTGGGTAATAACTACAACAGTCATTCCGGTTTCACGGCATGTCTGCTGAAGGAGGGCTAAAATCTGTTTACCTGTCTTATAGTCAAGGGCGCCTGTGGGTTCGTCGCACAGGAGAAGCTTCGGGTTTTTAGCAAGAGCTCTTGCTATTGCAACACGCTGCTGTTCACCGCCGGAAAGCTGTGAGGGGAAGTTATCCATTCTATCGCCGAGACCTACACGCTCAAGAACTTTGCTTGCGCTTAAGGATTTATCTACAATCTGCGTAGCAAGCTCAACGTTTTCAAGGGCTGTAAGATTTTGTACAAGGTTGTAGAACTGGAATACGAAACCAACGTCGAAACGTCTGTATTCAATAAGTCGTTTTGAGTTAAATTCGTTAATAAGTTCGCCTGCAACTCTTATTTTTCCGTCGTCACAGTTATCCATTCCGCCGAGCATATTCAGAACGGTTGTTTTACCGGCTCCGCTGGCGCCGACAACGATACAAAATTCACCCTGTTCGATATTGAAAGTAACGCCGTCGGCAGCGTTAATAACAATCTCGCCCATTTTGTACCTTTTGTAAACAGAATCGAATTCGATAAAGCTCACAATATCACTCCTTTTGCAGTATCAACATAATGTTTGTCTAATTTTTTGCATACATCCGCATTGTATCTCTTTTTACATTAAAAGTCAACATGACCGTCATACATAATCGTGAAAAAATATTGGAAATAAAATACATTTGAATCAGTTATATAAATTTCTAATATTTATACACAATAATCATATAGATTTTATAATATTAAAAAAGAAAAATAGAAGAATGAAGAGAAGGTGGCTTATTTATTTACTGAGGAATATATATATAAATGTATATCTCCAATTGTTTCAGAAAGGTAGGCTATAAGGTAGGCTATCATGGAAAATATAAAAAGAAAAATGACTTTTTAAAAAATATTGACTTTACCGGTTTGAAGGTTTATAATAATTAAGGTTTTGCCGGCGTGGCGAAATCGGCAGACGCAAGGGACTTAAAATCCCTCGGTGGCAACACCGTACCGGTTCAAGTCCGGTCGCCGGCACCAAATACCGCCTTTTCTGAGTGATTTTGAAAAGGCAGCGAAAAGCCTTGTAACCATTGAAATTACGTGGTTGCAAGGATTTTTTGTTTTTCTGATATTTTTTCATTATGCGGTAAAACTTTTTGGCATTGCAGTACCTATTGCAGTACTAAACCTCGTAAGTGAGCCCGAGATTTTTCAAATATTCAAATGCTTTATCTGTTGCATCTTTTTAGTATTTTTCAAAAACATCACAATAAGTATTAAGCGTTGTCTGAATATCAGCATGCCCCAGTTTCTTCTGTAATACCTTTGCACTCATACCCGATTCAATGCAGCGAGTGGCAAACGTATGGCGCAGCATATGCTGATTGCTCTCTCTGCGAAAGTATGCCGTATTTTTCACAGGTACGCTTAAACTGCATATTGACCTGAGAGGTGTTAATTACACTATTTGTTTTGAAATTATAAAACAATAAATCGAGCGGGTTCTTTTGGTATTCATTTTCGAGGTAGTCTTTCAAAATGCCGTTAACAGTATCATTCATCATCACATCACGCCGGCCGGCATAGGTCTTTGTAGATGTTCCTACGGCGGCCTTGTAATTTTCGCCC
>CAUDRD010000226.1 GCA_958451705.1 uncultured Oscillospiraceae bacterium | reverse complement strand
ACTGTAATTCAATATAGATAAAAATATAATATCATATTACAGATTAATATAAAAGGGCAAAACTAAGTAAGATTGTTTAAACCTCCCGAATTTTTTTGTTAAAAATTTGAACAGCCAAAAGCTAAAAGAAAAAATCTATTGACAAAAGAAGGTAAATAGAATATAATTTAATCACAATAGTGATAATCGTTATCATTAATTATCTCTGAAGACAGTAAGATATGTTTTTGTAATTTATAAAGGAGGACAAAATGGGCGCAGTCAGAAAATCAAAACAAAAAGAGATTATTTATAACGCTCTTATTGCGGAACCGTGTCATCCTACTGCCGATACTTTGTACAATCGGCTTAAGCCCGAGCATCCCAATTTAAGCCTTGCCACAGTGTACCGAAATTTAAATCAGTTTGCCGCTCAGGGCAAGATATTAAAAATTCAGGTTCCGGACGGAAGCGATAGGTTTGACGGAAGCATACACAAGCATTTTCACGGCTTTTGTACCCAGTGCGGAGAAGTTTTTGACATTGAGGAAGGGGAACTTGCAGGAATTGAAGAAAAAATAATGAATGTTTCCGCCCTTAAAGTGACACAATATAATTTAGTAATTTACGGTATTTGTGACAAATGCCGTGAAAAGGAAATGCAATAAAATTTAGAGAAAAGGAGAAACAATTATGGAACTTAAAGGCTCAAGAACAGAAGCTAACCTTATGGCAGCATTCGCAGGAGAATCACAGGCAAGAAATAAATACACTTACTATGCTTCTAAGGCGAAGAAAGAGGGCTATGAGCAGATAGCCAACCTTTTCACCGAGACAGCAAACAACGAAAAAGAGCATGCAAAAATCTGGTTTAAGCTCCTTCATGACGGTATTCAGGACACTCACACAAATCTTGAAGATGCAGCAGCAGGCGAAAACTACGAGTGGACCGATATGTATGCGAAGTTTGCTCAGGAAGCAAGAGAAGAGGGCTTTGATAAAATAGCATTCCTTTTCGAGGCTGTGGCAAAAATCGAAAAAGAGCATGAAGAGAGATACAGAAAGCTTATTGAGAATATGGATAATAACTCCGTATTTGAAAAAGATGAGCCCGTCGGCTGGATTTGCCTTAATTGCGGATATGTCTGCTTCACAAAAGAAGCTCCCGAAAGATGCCCTGTATGTGACCATCCGAAAGCTTATTTCCAGCTTCGTGCAAAGAACTATTAATTTAATTAAATCAGCAGAACAAAATTACCCGCAGCGGAGATTAAACCGCTGTGGGATTTTGTTTTAGTAAAAAATTTTTCCCTGTATTAATGAGATTAAAAGGTCATCCGATTAGTTTACTTAAAATTTATATACAAATACGGCAATGTTTTGACATGGAAGGGGAAAATTGATATTATTAAAAGTGCATAAAATAGAAATAAAGTCCATTCTAAAAATACGCAACGAAAAATTTATCGAGTAGGTGAACAGATGGAAAAAAGTAAAAAGTATTATGGAATTGTAATTTCTGCGGCTGTGGTCTTAATAATTGTTTTGGCTTTTTGTATTAATCGTTTTGCCGATAAAGAAAAGAAAACTGATGACGGGGATCTTTTGTCTGATTCAAATACAATTTCCGAAATCTTTAAGGAGGAGCCAAGTCAGAATACAACAAAAACTGAAGATGAGAAAACTACAACTGAAAGCGTATCTGGTAGCTTGACCGATAAAAATGGAGAGGGACAGATTACTCTCGATATGTCTTATGACAAAGTAAAAACTGTTTTGGACGGAGAAAAAATTTCCTATGACGCCGAAGATATGTTCATAGACACAAAAGACGGGACAACCTATCTTTTTTGGTCAAACGGCAGCGAAAAATGCGTTAATTCAATTATCTTTACTTCTACTGCAGAAGGGTTAAAGGTTGGAGATACAAAAGAGAAGATGATCGAGCTTTACGGAGATAATACAGCTGTTCAAAAAGACGGCGAAACTTATTACTGTTATATTTCCGGTGCAGTTCAGTTAACGGTAAGAATTGAAGACAATAAAGTTTCGGGAATATCTTTGGGATATGTAAAACTCAACGCTCCGACGCAAGCCGGCTATGAATCAGAGAATTCTTTTACGGGAGAATATACTTCTGAAATCGCTTCTGATAACAACCATCAGTGCGAGATAAAATATACCGCCGAAACAGGTACAAGGGAGTGCTTTGTCCAAATTGCGGAAAGTCAGGTGGGATATATTAACGGCTATTTAAATGGAGAAAACGTGGCGTTTCCTTTTTCACAGAATAACGGCTGGACTAAATATGGAAGCAGTGTCGGTATGCCTATAAGTCCATGGTGTGCGCTATTTATCTCTTGGTGTGCAGACCGTGCCGGTATAGACGAAAGCTATTTGGAGCGCAGCGCTACGGCGGATATAAACTGGCAGGACTTCAAAGATAAATCTGCATATACTCCCAAAAGCGGAGATCTTGTTTACTTTAAATATAATGGGCTTAACAATCCTGTGTCCTATGCAAATCATGTGGGTATAGTAGTAGAATATGACTCTGAAACCAAGACGGTTATAACAGTTGAGGGCAATACAAGAGGCGGTCAGTGCGTAAAAAAAGCCTACCGTCTTGACGACGCCACAAGCGAAATAAAAGGTTTCAGCTCAGTAAGATTCTAACAGAAAAAACATCCTGTGAACATCAGAGTCCACAGGATGTTTTTTAATTTATCCCTTTGCAAAGGTTTTAGCAGCAGTAAAAACTCCAGCAAGCATAACGCCGATTGAAAGTCCCATCATTATGCCGGACAGAAAATCTTTAAAATCGGAGCCTCCCGTCAGCTGGGATAAAGCCGACAGCACCATGCCCATAATTATAAATACAAGTCCGAAAAGCAGCTGCCTTTCTTTTTCGAGCTTTTGTATCTTTTGGAGAGCTTCTAAAAGTTCCGGGTTTCCGCTTTTATCTTCCGTTTCTTCGCCGGCAAGAAGTTCCCCGGCGGTTATATTAAGTTCCCTGCACAGTTCTGGTACAACAGAATAGTCGGGCATACATTTTCCCGTCTCCCATTTCGAAACGGTTTTATTTGTAACTCCTATCTTCTCCGCTAATTTCTCCTGAGTGAGGCCGGCCTCTTTTCTCTTTATAGCTATAAGCTGTCCTGTCTTGACTGTATTCATATTATCAGCTCCGTTCTGATACAATAATACATAACTGCAGTAAAAAAAGATACC
>CAUDRD010000225.1 GCA_958451705.1 uncultured Oscillospiraceae bacterium | reverse complement strand
GTGATATATTCGATTGTATTCAGGAAGAATCCGCTGGTTTTCTTAAAAAAGCAGCACAGCTGGCTGCGTTTCCTAAAGATATGTTTGAGTTAAAGAACGATAGCTGCCGTATTGCCGGGGAACGGCTGGATATGACAATTTCTAAGTATCCGTGTATAGCCTCAATTATAAACGAAGAGTCAATAAATGAGGTTATGAGAGACGATATGCCGAATGCTGAAAGTGTTAAAAAAATAGGAGTTGAGCATTACGCAAGAATTACTTCAAACGAAAGTCAAAAGTATGTTGTTACTGATAAAGGGCTCAGAAATTTTGCAGAAACGGGAAAAATCATAGAATGTCCGGCGGCATTGCTTAAGACAGGAGCATTACCGGTAAAATTTAGAAAAAAGTTTTTTGAAAAGCTCATTGAGATTTCAGAAAGCGGAAGAATATTAATTATTGATAACAGAATGTTTAAAATTCCTGACCTATCAATGGAATTAGGGGAAAACAATATTCAAATTTTCTGTGTATTACGAGATGTTCCGCAAAATATGCAGTTTTGCGGTAATGGAATTATCATACTCAATGACAAGAGGCTAAAAAACGACATATTGTTGTTTGTAGAGTATTTACAGGTTGCAAGAGGTATTTATCTAGATAATATTGCCCTTGATTATTTAAAATCTATTCTGATTTTATGTGAGGGACTTGAAAACAAAAATTTATAATAATGATATATAAATGACTTTATTAAATTTATACAAATAACTAAAAGCTGCTAAAAGATTGAACGCAAAATATTCAATCTTTTAGCAATTGTTTTTTAAAAAAATATCGATATACTTATATTCACATCGAGAAAATTTGTCAATTCTTAGGGAGAAGGCAGATAAATACGGATAATCCTAAATATTTATAGAATTTTTAGGAGAAACAATGAAGTGAGCTGTGAAAGAGGAGAGAGAAAAATGGAAGTTTTGGAAAAAGCAAATTGCTTTATGAGCAAAAAGAACGATGTGGTAAATATCCCACCGAGCGTTAGGGTCATAGAAGACGGAGCTTTCTGCGGATTAAAAAATCTTAAAGAAGTGGTTATGGCTGAAGACGTTGAAGAAATAGGTTCATGGGCTTTTTATGGCTGTACCTCTCTTAATGATGTAAAACTTTCCCAAAATGTAAAACATATAGGAGAAAACGCTTTTCTTGATACGGCATTTTATAATGACGAAAAGAACTGGCTGGACGGAGTTTTATATTTGGATAATAACCTGATTAAGGCTCAAAGAAATATTGAAGGCACATATTTAATAAAAGACGGTACAAAGATAATTTCCCAAGGAGCTTTCGAAAACTGTGGTTTGCTTGAAAGAGTCTATGTGCCTGAAAGCGTAGAAAAAATATGTAAAGATGCTTTTACAGGTTGCCAATCTATTAAAGCAATTTATGGCAGCGTAAATTCTGCGGCTGAAACTTACGCCAAGGAAAACAGAATAAAATTTATAGCCGTGGAACACAACTGAATATAATAAAAAATCAAAGCAGGGAGACTTTCCGTATGGATTAATCTCCCTGCTTCATTTTAATGTTTCCATTATTAAAAAGGACAAGTTCCTTTTAGAAACTTGTCCTAAAGTGTTTTAATGCTTATTTAGCAGCTTCAGCAACTGCAACTGCACAAGCAACTGTTGCGCCAACCATGGGGTTGTTGCCCATTCCGATAAGTCCCATCATCTCAACGTGAGCGGGCACAGAGGAAGAACCTGCAAACTGAGCGTCGCCGTGCATACGTCCCATAGAGTCTGTAAGACCGTAGGAAGCAGGACCAGCAGCAACGTTATCGGGGTGAAGAGTACGTCCTGTGCCGCCGCCGGAAGCAACGGAGAAGTACTTAACGCCGTTTTCAATAGCCCATTTCTTATATGTGCCTGCAACAAGGTGCTGGAAACGGGTGGGGTTAGTTGAGTTACCTGTGATAGAAACGTCAACGCCCTCAGCCTTCATGATTGCAACGCCTTCAAGAACGTCGTTTGCGCCGTAGCACTTAACCTTTGCACGCTCTCCGTCGGAGTAAGCTGTCTCGTCAACAACTTTAAGCTCGCCGGTGAAGAAATCGTACTCAGTCTTAACATATGTGAAGCCGTTGATTCTTGAAATGATCATAGCAGCGTCTTTACCAAGACCGTTGAGGATAACTCTCAGGGGCTCCTTGCGGACTTTGTTAGCTGTACGTGCTATACCGATTGCACCTTCAGCAGCTGCGAAAGACTCGTGACCTGCAAGGAAAGCGAAGCACTTTGTCTTGTCGTCAAGAAGCATAGCGCCGAGGTTACCGTGGCCGAGACCAACGTTTCTCTGCTCTGCAACTGAACCGGGAACACAGAAAGCCTGAAGTCCCTTACCGATTGTAGCGGCAGCTTCAGAAGCATTTTTAACGCCGGTTTTAAGGGCGATTGCAACGCCCAGAGTGTAAGCCCAGCTTGCGTTTTCAAAAGCGATGGGCTGAACGCCCTTAACGATTGCATCAACGTCAATGCCCTTGCTCAGGCAAAGGTCTCTTGCTTCTTCGAGAGAGCCAAGACCATACTCAGCAAGACATTTTTCGATTTTGGCCATTCTTCTCTCTTTGCCTTCAAATTTTACGTCGTTAGCCATTTTCATGTCCTCCTTATATAGTCTTATTCTTCACGGGGATCGATGTACTTAGCAGCGCCATCGAAACGTCCGTAGGTTCCCTTGTTGTTTTCATATGCTTCGTTGGGGGTTTTGCCATGGCGAATATCTTCAAGCATCTTGCCGAGCTTTACAAACTCATAGCCGGTAACCTGATCGTCCTCATCGAGAGCCATGCGGGTAATATAGCCTTCGGCCATCTCCATGTAACGAACGCCCTTAACCTTTGTGCTGAACATTGTACCAACCTGTGAACGAAGTCCCTTACCGAGATCCTCAAGGCCGGAGCCGATGGGAAGACCATCCTCAGAGAAAGCGGACTGAGTACGTCCGTATACGAACTGGAGGAAGATCTCACGCATTGCAACGTTGATAGCGTCGCATACAAGGTCAGTGTTAAGGCACTCAAGGAGTGTCTTTCCGGGAAGGATCTCAGCAGCCATAGCTGCGGAGTGAGTCATACCGGAGCATCCGAGAGTTTCAACAAGAGCCTCTTCTACAATACCGTTTTTAACGTTGAGTGTAAGCTTGCAGGCACCCTGCTGAGGTGCACACC
>CAUDRD010000224.1 GCA_958451705.1 uncultured Oscillospiraceae bacterium | reverse complement strand
TACATTATGCTGTAATAGAGGGGAGTGAGAGCCGACTGCCAGTCGTTGCAGTGGATAATATCGGGTTTGAAGTCGATATACGGAAGCATTTCAAGAACAGCTCTTGAGAAAAATGCAAATCTTTCGGCGTCGTCGTAATATCCGTAAATACCGTCTCGTTTAAAATAATACTGGTTGTCCAAAAGGTAGTAAATAACGCCGTCAACTTTTGCCTCGAACACGCCGCAGTACTGTCTGCGCCACGAAACGGGAACGGAAAGGCTTGTTAAAAACTTCATTGTATTTTTAAGCTCCTGAGAAATGCCGTCATACATTGGCATAACTACACGGCAGCCAATAAGTCGTTTACGCAGTGCCTGAGGCAGCGAACCGGCTACATCTCCTAAGCCGCCGCTTGCCATAAAGGGCAAAGCTTCACTGGAAACATAAAGAACTTTCATGAAAAGACCTCCTCTTATGCAGAAAAAATTTAAAATATACCGGAGCCCGAAGCTCTTTTATGAGCTTCGGAATCCGGAGAAACTTTGATTAGATAGTTTTGTTTTTAGCCACATAGACCGGATAGTTTTCATCTCCGGTAAGCTTTTTATCCGGCTGAACGGATACGTTTTTGTCAAGTATTACGCAATTGATATCTGCATTTTCGCCTATAACTGCGCTCTGCATGACTATTGAGTTTTTAACCTTTGCGCCTTTTTCGACTTTAACGCCTCTGAAAAGAACGCTGTTTTCGACTTCGCCTTCAATTACACAGCCGTCGGCTATCAGTGAGTTTTTGACATTTGAACCGAGGCCGTAAAGGGCGGGCATATCGTCACGCACCTTTGTATAGATGGGTCTGTCAGGGTTAAACAGGCTGCGGCAGTTATCTTTATTGAGTAAAGCCATATTTGCCTTATAATAGCTTTCAATTGAATCTATGGGCATACAGAATCCGTCAACTTTATATCCATAGATTTTAAGCTTATTTACGTTTGCCTGAAGAACATCTCTTTCGACGTTTTCACGATTGTGAACTGCCGCATCTCTGATAAGTTCTTCGAAAAGAGGCTTATTGATTATCATCATGTTGGTGGAATAGTTCTTATTTTCAGGTGTGTCGCCTACGGCGATGGAAACTATTCTGCCGCTTTCATCAAGGTCAAAAGTGGCAAGATTCTTAAGTGCAGGAGCTTTGCCGTGACAGTAGGCAATTGTTATATCTGCGCCGGTGTTGATGTGCTGCTCCATAAGCTGAGCGTAGTCGGGGTTGCACACCATATTGCAGTCTGAAACCAGCACATACTCTTCAACAGACTTGTGGATAAAATTGAGAACGTTGAAAAGAGCGTCTACTCTGTTTTTATATGTACCCGCCTGAACGTTGTTAAAGGGCGGAAGGAGATACATGCCTCCTGTTTTTCTTGAAAGATCCCATGGCTTGCCTGTTCCAAGGTGATCCATAAGGGACTGGAAATTGCTGTTTGTTATTACGCCTACCTTATCTATACCGCAGTTTACCATGCCTGAAAGGATAAAGTCGATAAGTCTGTAACGACCGGCAAAAGGTACTGAGCCCATTGTTCTTAAATCTGTAAGTTCGCTTATGGCTTCATCATAAGCGTTTGAAAATATAATTCCGAGAATGTGGTTAACTTTCATTTATTTCACCCCCTCAATATCTTCGCCGATCATGGCTTTTGGTTCAACAACGGCGCCGTCGCCTACATTAACGCCTGAGCCTACAACTGCAACGCCCCACTGGTCAAGGTTTTCCATGTCTTCCGGACGTTTGCCTATAACGGCATTTTCACCTATAACAGCGTTTTCAGCAACTATTGCATACTGAACTACTGCGTCTTTTTTAATAACTGTGCCCGGCATGATTATGGAGTCGAGAACTTTTGCTCCCTCTTCAATAACTACATTGGGGAACAGGATAGAAAAGTCAACGGTACCTTCTACAATGCCACCCTCTGAAATAAGTGAGTTTTGAACGTAAGCCTTTTCTCCGACGTAATGTGGAGGAGCCACGGGATTTTTAGCATAGATTTTCCAGGAAGGATCTGTAAGATCCAGGTCAACGCTGGGGTTGAGAAGGTCGAGGTTAGCTTCCCAAAGGCTGTCGATAGTTCCTACGTCTTTCCAATAACCGCTGAAGGGATAGGCAAAGAGTTTTTCATGGTTTTCATGCATAGCAGGAATAACATCATGACCGAAATCGTTGCCTGATTCGGGGTTATTTTCGTCCTCGATAAGATACTTTCTGAGAACTTCCCAGGTGAAGATGTAAACGCCCATGGAGGCCTTGTTTGAGGTGGGATTCTTTGGCTTTTCCTTGAACTCGTAAATGGAGCCGTCATCGTTTGTGAACATAAGTCCGAAGCGGGAGGCCTCTTCCCAGGGAACTTCAAGTGATGCTATTGTACAGGCGGCACCCTTTTCCTTATGGTAGTCGAGCATTTTGGAATAGTCCATTTTATATATGTGGTCGCCTGAAAGCACCAGAACATACTCCGGGTCATATCTGTCGATAAATCCTATATTCTGATAAATTGCGTTTGCAGTACCCTTATACCACTGTGTGCCCTCTATCTGCTGGTAGGGGGAAAGTACATGAACTCCTCCGTTTACGCGGTCAAGGTCCCAGGTCTGACCGTTGCCTATGTAATCGTTGAGCTCGAGGGGCTGGTACTGGGTAAGCACACCTACGGTGGTTATACCCGAGTTGACGCAGTTGGAAAGGGGAAAGTCAATTATTCTGTACTTTCCTCCGTATGGTACGGCGGGTTTTGCGATTTTGCGGGTAAGTATTCCCAAGCGGCTTCCCTGACCGCCGGCAAGGAGCATGGCAATACATTCCTGTTTGCGGGCCATAAAAAGTCCTCCTTTTATTTTAATAGTAATAATATTCTTTAACCTTATTTTTACCTTGCGGTATGTTTAAGGTAAATCGTCGAAAGTCCGGGAAGGTCAAGCTTGATGCTTTGCTCAAAGCCGTGCATGGGTTTTTTCTCAATTTTAATTCTGTCTTTGGAGCCTTTTCCTTCTCCGCCGAATTCAGTGTCGTCGGAATTAAGCACAACCTTGTACTTGCCTGTTGCGTCTGGAACACCGATTCTGTAATCTAAGCGTTCAACCGGGGTGAGGTTGCACACGACAACAATTTCATTTCCTTTTTTGTCAATTCTTCTGAAAGCTATTACAGAGTTTATGTAATCGTCGCTGGAAATCCATGAGAAGCCCTCCCA
>CAUDRD010000223.1 GCA_958451705.1 uncultured Oscillospiraceae bacterium | reverse complement strand
TTGCGGCGGATTTATCCGCCGCCTTGCCAAAACAGTAACTTGTTATCAGCGCAAAATTTCTTTTCTGCTAAACATCCGCCGACGGCAGCCTGAAAGTATGTTTTATTACCTGCACAGTAAAAACGCTTTAATACTAACGAACCCTTTTCTCTTGCCGTCGGCTGCTTTCGTGTAAGCGTCTACCGGTTCACCGTCGGCAGCTTGAAAGTGTATTTTTATCACCGTCAAAGTATAAACGTTTTGCTCCTATCGAATCCTTCTCTCTTGCCGACGGTGATGTTGGTTGTAATGCGTTCGTTTCTTTTACTCTTTGGTTTTCTTTATGAAAGATTTTGCTTTTTATGTTTATATTTAGAAGTAAAACCTTATTATTACATAAATAAACCAATTGTTCGCTCACCAGGCAGAAATGAGAGTAAGCAGTGCGCAAGCCTTGCGGCTTTTCGCATTACTGTTACTTTTTCAGAGCGAGGCGGACACGTCCGCTTTCAAGCCGCACACTAACCGATGTGCTAACAATGAAAAAATGCCTGCGTTGCTGTTTAATTTAATCGCAGGCAAGTAAGTTAATTATTTTCTGTATGCTCGTGTGCGTCTTGGGTGCAGGCTCAGCCTGCCGGCGATTTACCGAGACACCTTCTAAAGGCAAATAAACTACAGGCGAAAACCGTCAAGGCCAATAAATGCGTTTTTGTTAACTTTGCTCGCTATGGACAAAAGTACGAATAAATACGAAAAGCTTTCAGTTTACTCAAATTTAATAAGAAGCATAACTTCCTGAAAGAGTGTTTGGTCTTTTATAAATACCTTTTCCAACATCATAATAAAACAAGAAAGGATGCATTTTACTGCATCCTTTCGGCAATATAAGTAATATAAAATTATTTATTTGCTGCGAGAACAAGGTCCTTTGTCTCTCTTGCAATGACAAGCTCTTCGTTTGTGGGGATAACGAAAGCCCTGACCTTTGAGTTGGGAGTGGTGATTTCCTTTTCAACTCCGTGAAGAGCGGCTTTGTTTGCCTCTTCGTCAATCTCAAATCCAAGGAAAGAGAGCTTTGAGCAAACGTCTGTGCGAAGGTCATCTGTGTTTTCACCGATACCGCCTGCGAAAACAAGAGCGTCAATGCCGTCCATAGCTGCAACATAGCTGCCGATGAACTTTCTTATCTGATACCACTGAATGTCTCTTGCAAGCTTTGCACGCTTGTTGCCCTTCATAATAGCGTCTCTAAGGTCTCTGTCATCGCTGGAAATGCCTGAAACACCGAGAGCACCGGATTTCTTGTTGAGAAGCTCATCTGTCTCTTCAGGAGTAAGACCTTCCTTCTGCTGGAGGAAGATGATAACTGAGGGGTCGATGCCGCCGCAGCGAGTTCCCATTTCGAAGCCGTCAAGGGGAGTAAGACCCATGCTTGTGTCGATAACCTTGCCGTTTTTAACAGCAGCTATTGAGCATCCGTTGCCAAGGTGGCAGGTGACAATTTTAAGGTCCTTGATATCCTTGCCCATAAGCTCAGCGCAGCGGTGGCTGATATATTTATGGGATGTACCGTGGAAGCCGTATCTGCGGATTGCATACTTTTCGTAATACTCATAGGGAATGGGGAAAATATAAGCCTCGGGGGGCATTGTGCTGTGGAATGCGTTATCGAAAACTGCAACCTCGGGAACCTTGTCGCCGAAAACCTTGCGGCAGGCGTTGATGCCCTGAATATGAGCCGGGTTGTGAAGGGGAGCAAGGTCGCAAAGGCTGTTGATTCCCTCAACAACGCTGTCGTCAATAATAACGCTCTCGTTGAACTTGTCTCCGCCCTGAACTATTCTGTGGCCGACGGCTGCGATTTCTGAAAGATCGGAAATAACAGCGTATTCGCCTTCGGTAAGATATTTTTTAACGTCGAGGAAAGCGTCTGTATGGTTGTCCATTTTAACGTCTTCGCTGAATTTTCTGCCGTCAAATGTGCTGCCCTTAATGTGGCCGCCCTTGCCTATTCTTTCGCAAACACCCTTTGCGAGAACCTGCTCATTTTCCATGTTGATGAGCTGGTATTTAAGTGAGGAACTACCTGCATTGATAACAAGAATCTTCAAAAAAAAACCTCCAATATAATAATCTACTTGAACTAATTCTATAACTAATATATTATATCATTGATGAATCATTTTCAATAGTTTTAAGTTAAAAGGGGGAGAAAAAGTGAAAACTTATGGCATTGTAGCCGAGTTCAATCCCTTTCATAAAGGTCACGAATACTTAATAAAAGAGGGCAAAAAAGGTGGAGCGGAGAGTATTGTCTGCGTAATGAGCGGCAATTTTGTCCAGCGGGGAGAGCCTGCGGTCTGCTCAAAATGGCGAAGAACCGAAATGGCATTAAAATGCGGAGCAGATCTTGTTGTGGAGCTGCCGGTTTCATGGGCTGTGTCCTCGGCGGAAAGGTTCGCCTACGGAGCCGTTTCTGTTTTAAATTCCATGGGCTGCATGGATAAACTGCTGTTCGGCTGTGAAAACGCCGATGCAGAATCCCTTTTCTCCGCAGCTTCTCTGTGCCTTTCCCAAGAATACAGCGAGGCTTTAAAAAAATATCTTTCCCAAGGGCTTTCGTTTCCGTCAGCCCGTGAAAAAGCGGTGCTTTCTCTTTCCGATGAAAGAACAGCGGAAATTTTAAAAACTCCCAATAACATTCTCGCCGTGGAATACTGCAAAGCGCTGCTCCGTTTAAATTCTTCCGCTGAGCCTTTCACCGTTAACCGAAAAGGCGCAGAACATGACAGTGAAGATTTAAGCGAAGCTTTCGCCTCCGCGTCGGCAATAAGAAAAATGCTCGGCAGCGATTTAGAAACGGCGGCAAAGTTCATGCCGGAAAAGGCTTTTGAGCTTCTTGAAAAAGCCAATGAAGAGGGCCGGCTTTTAAAAGATTTTAAAAATCTTGATCTGCCTTTAATCGCAATGCTCCGAAGAGCCCATATAAAGGAGCTTTCCTCAGTTCCCGACGTTTCCGAAGGACTGGAATATAAAATCAAGCAGGCTGCGCAAAGTGCTGCTTCTTTCGGCGAAATAGCGGATTTAGCTAAATCGAAGCGGTACACCCATTCGAGACTAAGGCGGATACTTTTGCTTTTTTATCTGGGAATATATAACGAAGATTTAACGGATGCTCCGCCCTATATCCGTGTTTTGGGCTTTAATAGTAAAGGGCGTGAGCTTCTTGCCGAAATGAAAAAAACCGCTTCACTTCC
>CAUDRD010000222.1 GCA_958451705.1 uncultured Oscillospiraceae bacterium | reverse complement strand
CCCAAGCGTGCTCAACACCGGGAAGATCTCCGGCAGTGTAGTTTCTTGCATAGTACTCAAAGGTGAAGTCATCAATAGAAACATCAGCGGGAAGCTTTGATGTATTCATATTGATAAGGCTGTAAACATATGCCTTAATAGCGTTAAGATCACTTGTGTAATTCATTGAACCGCTGTTAAGAACAACGCTTGAAGCTACTCTTGTAAAGGGCTGAACGTTTACGCTGAATACAACCTCTACCTCACGGTTATTCTCAGTTGCGGGAGCTGCAACCTTGATGTTGAATGTGCCGCCCTTGTGCAGATATCTATATGTACCGGCAGCATCAGAACCAAGTGTACCCTGTGCAAAGTCGTAATATTCGCCAGCACCGATACCTGTGCTTGTTCCCATTGCATCGAGAATCTGATATGTGATAGTAGCTGTATCAAAGTTTACGTTAGCAGGTGAATTTTCAAGGTCTATAACAGCGTCGAAAATTTCCTTCTCAAGTCTGTCATAGTCATATTCACCATTGTCGTTGAAGTAAAGAGTATAATCCTTCTGATAATTTTCTTTAAGAGCTATCTCTGTGTAGTAAGGATCGTCAACAGTGATGGGAAGAGTAAGATTTACGGAAGTTCCGTAATATGTGGAACTATCAGCAATGCTTACCTTAAACTCAAAGCTGCCGCCCTTGTAGAGGTACTTATATGTGCCTGCTGCATCGGAAGAAAGCTTGCCCTGGTCGAAGTTATAGAACTCGCCAGCGCCGATACCAACGCTTGAGCCCATAGCGTCGAGGATCTTATACTGATAGGTGAAGTTATCCCAAGTGAGACCTTCGACACCTGTTACTCTCAGGCACTCATCAAAGATAGCCTTCTTGAGTCCGTCATAATCGTAGCTTCCGTCAACGGCCTTATTGAGAGTAAGAGCACGAGCCTGAGTTTCGATTTTAACGGTGGGAAGAGAAACTACGTCTACATCTACTGTAACTTTTGCAGATGTTCCATGAATTGTGCTTGTTCCTGCAAAAGTAATTGTTGCAGTGTATTTACCATCAGCATTAACCTCGCGGTCAAATGTGATTGCTACATCTGCATAGCTAAGTGCGGGATTAGAAGCTGTTGCATCTACTGTACCATCAAAAATAGCCTTCTTGATAGTTTCAAGGTCAAATACGCCAACTTCTGTCTCTTTAAGCACTACTGAAACTGCATTTGACTTGAGAACAATTGTAGCTGTGGGAAGAACTTCAACATTAACCTGAACGTCAAAGCTTACACTTGCAGCAACATTATCATATGTCTCTTTGAAGTTTGCAGTTACATTATAAGTACCGCTTTCTTTAATTTCAGGAATTACGAAATCAAAGCTGTCAACGGTGAGATTTGAAGGTGTAGAATTTGCTGCATCGATTGCAGCTGCAAAAATCTGCTCTTTAAGAGATGCATAGTCGAAATTGCCTACGGTTGTCTCTTTAAGAGTTACAGGTGCGATTTCGCTGTTAACCTTAATTTCTGTTGCATAGGGATCTACAACTGTTACGTGAACGTCGATGTCTGCAAAGGAACCGTAATATCCGTTACCGTCTGCAATTGAAAGACGAACTTTAAAGTCGCCGCCCTCACGAAGGTAATTGTAAATGCTTCCGGGATCTCCGTCAACTTTGTCTACCTCAAACTCATGGAAGTTGCTTCCAAGACCAACTTCATATGAATATGTAAGGTCATCCCAGTTAACATCACCGGCAACATTTTTTACTTCCTTAACAGCAGCCTCGAAAATAGCCTGCTTAAGAGATGTGTAATCATAGCCACGGTCTCTTGTCATGTTAAGGGTAAAGTTGAAGGGTCCTTCGTTTACTACGATTTCAGAAACGAAAGCGTCTCCGATTTCAACATTAAGGTTAAATGTGATTTCTGAGCCGTAATAATTTGTACCGTTGGGGATGGATACCTTAATTTCAAAGTTTCCGCCCTTGTTGAGATACTTATATGTTCCGGCTGCATCTGAGCCAAGTTTGCCCTGCTCAAAGTTATAGAAGCTGCCTGCACCAATGCCGACACCTGAACCCATTGCGTCAACAATCTTGTACTTGAAGGTGAAAGCATCTCTTGTAAGGCCTTCTACGTTAGAAACTGTAAGAACGTTCTCAAAGATCTCGTCCTTAAGTCCCTCGTAGTCATATGTACGGTCATAGTTCTTGTAAAGAGTTACTGTTGCTCCGTTCTCAGCTGCGATTGCAACTGTGGGAAGCTTTTCAACTGTTACGTTAACTGTAACTGTTACAGAATTTCCGTGCATTGCATCTGTCTCAGGATATGAAACAGTTGCTGTGTACTGGCCATCAGTTGTTACGTCCTGAAGTTCAAAAACAAGCTTCTCAACGTCAAGGCCAGCAGCTTCACAGGCTTCAAGATCTACTGCTGCTGCATAAACTGCATCTTTAAGAGCTGCGTTGTCATATACGCCAACTGATGTCTCTTTAAGAACTGCATCAACTGTATCGTTTTTAAGAACAATGTTAGCTGTGGGAAGCTTTACAACATCAAAATGTACTTTGAAAGTAACTTCTGATGCATAATAGCTTGTGCTTCCGGGATACTTTGCTGTTACATCATAATCACCGGTTGTGGTAACTTCAGGAACTGTAAGCTCAATATCCTCGAGAGTGATACCTGAAAGAAGGGAGTTTTCTGCATCGATTGCTGCATCAAATACCTTCTGCTCAAGATCTGTGTAATCAAACACTCCGTTTGATGTCTCGCTGATTGTAACAACAGGACTCTCTTTAAGTGCGATTACAGAATTCTGAACATCGTTAAAGGTTACCAATACTTCAACTGCATCGCTGGGACGGAACTGGTCGTTTCCTTTAAACTCCAGATGCATTTTTACTGCACCGGCTTTAACGGAATCTTGGAATGTAAGCTGACCGTCGAAAGTGATTCCCCAGTTTTCGTACCATTCAAGATCAACAAACTGGCCGTTGGTTCTACCGCTGTTCCAGTAAGTAACAGCAACGTTATCCTGAGTAAACTCTACTCCCACACTCTTTGCCTTATCAATAAGAGCGTCGATAACGTTGGCACGGATGCCGTCATAGTTCCAAGAACCATCTGCATTAATGGCAATGCCGACTTCTCTTGTGTCTGTAAGAACAAGCTGAGCGCTCTTTGCAATCGACTCAACTGCAAGAGTTGTGTCACCTGTAAATGTGAGCTTCTGTGTTCCTACATAGTTTGCAAAAGAAACT
>CAUDRD010000221.1 GCA_958451705.1 uncultured Oscillospiraceae bacterium | reverse complement strand
CTGTAATTTTAACCCTGTAATAAAGGCTGGCTGGCAGCAGGTGCTTAAAGAAACCCTTTCTGGGGCAGCTGCTCTTAAAATTCCAATTGTCAATATGCATTTAAACAGAGGCGTCTGGTTTACCCTTCCCGACAGAAAAGTTTTTCTTTACGAAAAATATTTTTCCCATTATCAAAATTCGCTTTATGAGTTAAAGAAAATATGCGCTGATTTTTCGGGCGAAGTCAAGGTTTCCATTGAAAATACCAACGGCTTTATGCCATTTGAAAAGGATGCCCTCGAAAACCTTATCTGTGAAAAAAACATCGGCCTTACCTGGGATATAGGGCACTGTGAATCTGCAGGAAATAAAGACGAAAGCTTTATGCTTAAAAACCGCAGAAAGCTTTATCATATGCATGTTCACGACGCTTTCGAGAAAAGGGATCATCTGCCTTTGGGAGAGGGGAAAATAAACCTTCATGGAAGGCTTAAAGTTGCTGCAGAAGCCGGATGCCGCTGTGTAGTGGAGGTTAAAACCTCTGATGCCCTTAAATATTCGGTACTTTGGCTTAAAGAAAATAAATATATAAAATGAGGTGAAACTATGGCAAAATACGAAGCAACGCTGAAGGGAACTTGTGAAAAGATATTATCTATAGTTGACGAAGCTGTAAGCTACAGCGTTTCCGCATCCTGTGAAGATTCCAGCGACTACTGTGTAGGGGATGTAAAATGCGCTGTGCGTGTTTATGAGCGTTACAGCTGGAGCGGCGGAAACAGAGTAAGTCTCAACATAACGGTGGTGGAGCACGACGGAGAGACATTTTTATCGGCAATAACCTCCGGCGGCAGTCAGGCTATGTTTTTAAAGGTAAACACCTTTGGCGAAGAGGCTTTTCTTGATGAAATTGCCAACGCTATTGAGAATTACAAAAGCGAAACAGGACAATAAATTTTAAAAGCAGAAACCTTTTCGCTCTCATTCATATTGCATAAAATAACGAAAGGCGACCGTCCCATGGGGATGGCCGCCTTTGGATTTAATATTCATTTGCCGTTTCAGATTCTGCAATCGGATTAGATGCTTCATTATTGTTATTTTTAATTTTCCTAAAGAAAACTATGAAGCAGATAAGGTGTGCCGTGAATGTTATTCCCCAAGTTACTGGATAGGAGATATACAGGGTTGTAAGGGTTCGGTTAAGGGCGAAAATTGTGTAAATCCAAACTATTCTCAGTCCGCAGGCTCCCACTAATGATACAACAGTAGGTACAACGGAATATCCTAAACCTCTAATGGAACCGCAGCACACATCCATCATTCCGCAAAGGTAATATGTAAGGCAAACAACAGCCATACGGCTGATTCCGTATTGAATAACCTGCGGGTCCTTAGAGTAAATGCCCAGCAGCTCGTGGCCGAAAAGGTAAGCTCCGCCGCCTAAAGCGGCTCCTACTACAAAAACCATTGCGAGACTTCTCAAAAGAATCGGCACAATGCGGTTATACTTTTTAGCTCCCATATTCTGGCTTGTAAAGCTCAGGGATGCCTGATAAAGTGAGTTCATGGAGGTATATACAAAGCCTTCAATGTTTGAAGCGGCAGTGTTTCCGGCAACTGCAATTGAACCGAAGGAGTTTATTGAGGACTGAATAAGCACATTGGAAATTGAGAAAACCGCACCCTGAACTCCGGCGGGAAGTCCGACTCTGGCAATTTCAAAGAGCTTATCTTTGTGTATTTTAAGCTGTTTAATATAAAGTTTGTAGTTTCCGGGGCTTTGCATAAGACACCATACAACAAGAAGGGCAGATACAAACTGAGAAATAATTGTAGCTATGGCAACTCCTGAAACTCCCATTTCAAATACAATTACAAAGAAGAGGTTAAGAGCTGCATTTATAATACCTGAAATAGTTAAAAAAATAAGTGGACGTTTTGTATCTCCCACGGCACGCAGAATAGCAGCGCCGAAGTTATAGACCATAAGTGAAGGCATGCCACAGAAAATAATTCTCATATAAAGCACCGACTGGTCAATGACGTTTTCAGGTGTTCCTGTAAGAAGCAACAAAGGCTTTGCAAGGGCTATACCTGCGAAAATGAGAAAAATGCCCGAAATAAAACTTAAAAGAATAGAAGTGTGAACTACGTCGCTTACGTTTTTCCAGTCCTGAGCTCCGTAGTATCTTGCCATTACGACGCTGCTTCCGATTGAAAGGCCGATAAATATATTTACTATAAGGTTATTGAGGGCGCTTGTTGCTCCAACAGCGGCCAAAGCATCGCTTCCGGTGTAACGTCCTACTACAATAATGTCGGCGGCGTTAAAAAGCAGCTGTAAAACACCTGAAAGCATAAGGGGTATTGCAAACTGAATGAGCTTGCCCAAAATAGGACCGTTGCACATGTCGATTTCATAATTGCGCTTCATCTTTTACTCCCTCCCATAACTAATATTAAGCTGTTTGTATATTTTATATCTCTTTTATTTTTATTACAACAATTTAACGATTTTTTTGTTTGATTGAATAAAAAAGCAATAAAGGGACAGTTACGTTTTGACATTTTAGAAAGAAGACTCTTGGTTACAATAATTAGATGTAATTAACTTTAAAATCAGTTGTGTATTGTGTGCCTTGAAAAAGGCAAAGATTATAAGTATAATGAAAAGCGGCAAAAACGGAGGTGCACATTGATGGATATTGAAAAAACTGTAGAACTGCTTGTCTCTAATGGCGGAGTGTCCGGTAAGGAAAAAGAAATGTATTCTGCGTTAAAGGATTTACTTTCGGAAAACGGAGAAATTACAACCGACAGCTTGGGAAATTTCTTTTGTACCGTAAATAAGGGAGCTGAAGGCAAGCGCTTTCTCCTTGACGCTCATATAGACAAAATAGGACTTATTGTCAAATATATAGATGAAAAAGGATTTGTAAAATGCGATTCCTGCGGAGGAATTGACTGGCGTGTACTTGCCGGTGAGGAAGTTGTCATTATGGGCAAAGAGCCTGTAAAGGGAATTGTATGCAGCGTTCCGCCCCATCTTTCCTCAGGGGATGAAAGCAAGTCTCTCGACAGTGATTCCCTGTTTATTGATACGGGCTTTGACGGCAAAACCTTAAAGACAAAAGTTTCTCTCGGTGACCGTATATCTATTGAAAAGCCCTTTGCTAAACTTCTTTCGAGACGTATTACCGCTCCCGCTCTCGATAACCGAGCCGGTGCTGCGGCGATAATTGCAGCTTTTAAACTCATTTGTGAAAGTGGATATAAAGGGGAGGTCACC